>JAATFO010000118.1 GCA_015655145.1 Enterobacterales bacterium
ACACACTGGTTGTTCCCAGGCTTAGCCGCCTGGCGCGTTCGGTGCCTGATGCGTGTGAGATAGCAGATGCATTACAGGCCAGAGGCGTGAAGCTGGCACTGGGAACCAGCCTCTACGACCCTGCGGTTCCGATGGGCAAGATGTTCTTCGATGTGCTGGCGACATTTGCCGAGTTTGAAGGTGACCTGATACGGCTGCGTACCCGCGAAGGGATGGCCATCGCACGGGCAAAAGGGAAACTGCGGGGGAAACAACCAAAGTTGTCTGATAAACAGCAGAAAGAGCTTTGCAGGATGCACGGAAGCGGCGAGTACTCTATCAGCGATCTGGCTGAATTATTCTCCGTCTCCCGCCCCACGGTCTATCGGACGCTTTCCCGCGGGGAAAAATGAAAAACTGGATTTAATGAAAATGAGCATGGAGCGGTTATGTACAACAACAATGAAGTTATCAGCTATTTGCAGGCTAATAAAATTCTTGCACTGAAGCTCGACCACGCTGTTTCTGCCGTCGGCGAACAGGTCAGAAACCAGGTTGATACCTTAGGGAAGGGGGCGACCCGCCTACTGTACTACACGTCCTGTTTCACCGATGAATATAACGATGTTTGCCAGCAGCAAAAAACGGAAGATCTGCGCTTCAGGAATGCTGTTATTCGCATTATCCAGCATGGTGACGTTGTCTATGAAATGCTTCGGATCTATTTTGAGGAAATATTAAAATACAAAACTAATGCTCAATTAGAGCATATTAAAAAAGCGCTTATGGCCGTGAATGTCCATATCGCTGCCAGCAACCTTACTGGTGCAGGGTACGCTTTAGCGGTCGCTACCAGCGTTCGTATTGGATTGAATCTAAGTATGCAACTCAGTGCCCTTACGGGACGTGCAGCGGGTACGGCTGCGGGGGTTGTGGCTATATATGGTTTGGTTCAGAAAGCGGCGGATAGCGCTTATCGTTTACACGTCCAATACCCGGCCTATTACTCAGCACTTTACATGCAACAACTGGAAATGATGTATTTCCTGATTGAGCCGCTATTCGAGCGCGCAGGTGCCCTTGAAGCGCAATGGTCGTCTGATTCCGGCATAGCAAATATCATCACCCGGATGATCAGATAATCATGATTCAATCACTAAAGAAATTTCTACTGTGGCAACTCAGGTTTTTATCGTCGCTGTACGGACCTGTGATCCTCACGATTACTTTCGCCTTGCTTCAGGGATATTTTTTTCCTGACAGCCCTGTCTGGCCTATAGGCGTATTCGCCATAGCTATGATTGTTATTTTTACGCGTTACTGTAAATGGTGACAGCGTCAATATCACATTTATTTAAATCATCACTGATAAGGAAATTACATGTCTACTCCCGCTCATTTGTGGCTTGAAGATGAAAACGGATCGCCAATTGTTGGCAGTTGTTTAATGCCACTGCGCCTGGGTTCTATCGAATTGAAATCATTCGCTCACGGTGTCACTATCCCGGTAGATCCAAGCTGGGGAAAACCGCCGGGGACGGCAACCGACCCGCGACAACCTGGAAAGCGAGCGGACCGAACCAAGTATACACCTGGGATATTACCTGGTTGCCGTCGGTGGTGAAAGGTCGCTGGTATTACCTGTATCTGGTGGAAGATATCTTCAGCCGAAGAATCGTAGGTCATGAAGTCCATGTCAACCATTATGTGTTCCTGTGATGTCATGAGACATCTCCGCTATAACGGATACCGTCCTTTCCTACGGATAATCCTTTGATTTTATCTGCCATTAACGGCCAGAGAGCGGTTTTACGTTTATGTTGTTCGTAGAGAGTTCTGAGATAGTCCCCTGTTTCCGGAAGCTGAGGGCAATTTTCCAGACTTTCGCCGTAATCAATGGCTTTTTTCATATCGGAGGCAGCATAGCTGTAATACTTGCTTTTTGATTGCTGAATGTTGTCCTCCACCAAAAAACGACGCAAAAGGGTCGCCGTATGCGCATAGCCGTGTTTATAAAGGGTACTGGATAATGCCCGTAAAAATGAATGGGTGATATAAGCCAGCGAGTCGGCGAGATTGTTTTTTGGCATGGCCATAATACCGGCGTCGATTAAATCATACCGTTCGATGTCTGACGCAAAACAGACATATGGTGCTAACCCTGTATCTTTTGCTATGTTCAGGAATGCAGCGCTGTGATCGACATCTTTATCACCTGCTTTTGTGTACAGATGATAAAAACGGGTATCGCATTGAAAAGTGAATGCTGTAATACAGTGGGCTTTGGCTTCCTCTTTTCTCCCTTCTTCAATCAGAGCCTGAATGAATAGTTCATTCCATATGATATTATCTGTGATCTCCTCATCGTCAGCTCGCTGGCTGTTTAATACAGCGAGTGCATCATCGGACCGCAGGTCCTCCATAAGTAATCTGACATAATCAAAATAATGGGTGGAATGGCAAAACTCGTCATTTTTAAACGCCATCGCCAGAAAATCGAGGTCTTTTATTATCATACTGAGACCAAGAGCTTCCCGGGGGAGTTCTTTTTGATAATACATATCACGGATTACACGTAAAATATCCGTGCCGAGTAAGGTTCGGTATTTTTTAAATATTTCAATTCCAAAATAGAGTTCTCTTTCAACAACGGTGAATATTTTTTTAGCAATGGATGCGGGATCGTTGTTTTTTTGTGCTTCCAGTGATTTCATCCACGCATCCAACAGAATGGTGTAGTAACCCATCCAGCTTCCGCTGGATGGGTCCACGTTCCCGGTGAATTTTTCGAGCTCAAGCATCATTTTTACGCTCAGACTTTCCACTTGCTCGGGGAGCTTGTGGGCGATACCCACAAGAGGGTTCGCTATACTGCGTTTCAGCTCGTCAAAAAAGGCATCGGCTTCATAGTAATCATAAAAACGTTTGCTTCTGGCACGTCGAGCATACTCCTTCTCGACGGCTTTGAGTATCTCTGCTGCTGATAACAGATACCCATTCACCAGTGTGGTCCTGGCCTGTTTATTATCCTGTATCAGGTCATGAATAATATTGACTAGCACGTCATGGCTCATATCTGAAAGCTGTGCGGTTTGTTTTTTTGTTAACGATGCCATGAAACTCCTCCTGGGGCTGCCTGTATGAAACACCAGGGCGTGTTATTTGCCCCTTCAGGTTATAAAATCATCCCGGATTAACAGGATGAGTTTGCAGCCTTTATTCTGTGAATAGTTTGCCGCGTCGTACTGAACTGACGGGCAACAGCACTGATGCTGTCTCCGGCTGTCAGACGGATGATCACCGCCTGCTGTTGCCCCTCATTCAATGCAGGTGGACGCCCGAAGCGTTTTCCTGCTGCCTTTGCCCTGGCAATACCAGAATGAGTGCGTTCAAGAAGCAAGTCACGTTCGAACTCGGCCACCGCCGAAATCACCTGCATGGTCATTTTCCTCGCTGGGCTGGTAAGATCAACACCTCCCAGCACCAGGCAGTGACCCCGAATGTCTGACTTTGCGAGCCTGTAAATAATTCGGTGTAATTGCCTCTTGTCGGTAAATTATTCAGGCCAGCCACAATGGACACTATTGCCCCAAAATCCATTAAATACAGTCAAAATACCTCCTGACCATTTATTGCAGAACTGGCGGTAGTTAACGGTATCGTCCCCTCCCCTTTATTCATCACGCCGAGTACCAGCACTTCCGATTTTTCTGGCCCCATTTTTCTTACACCTAAATTAGTTACGCAGACAACCTGCAATCCCTCAAGCTCGGCAGCCTCATAATTGGTGTATGCTCCACAAGATACTTTTGAACCTAACGCCTCGCCGAGATCAATAGTCATTTTCCAGGTGGGCTTGCTTGTTTTGCTTTCTTCTACTTTAATAATTGTACCCACTCTTATATCCAGAGCAGAAAAAGAGTTAAATGAAGTTATATTTTTCATGACGACTCCTTTTTAATCTTCCCGTTAAGCATTCTGGCTTTCGATTCTTATTTCAGCTTACGTTAACTCCTTTTCGCTGACGATGGATTTTGAGACTAATCCATATTCAATGGCCTCTTTCGCCGACATCCAAAAATCACGGTCAATATCATCCAGCACTTTTTCCAGTGTCTGCCCGGTTTCCTTAGCAATTAAGGCAGCAATTCTTTCTCGTACCAGAATAATTTCACGTGCCTGAATCGCAATATCGCTAGCCTTACCGCCCACGCCACCACTAGGCTGATGGATTAGAAAACGAGTATTGGTTAAACAATACCGCCGTTCTTTGGGCACGGACAGAAAGACATTAACGGCCGCACTGCCTACCCAGCCACTGCCGATCATATTGACCGGAGCTTCAATAAAGCGGATGATATCATGGATTACATCCCCTGACTCCACATGGCCGCCAGGAGAGCAAACCAAGACGTTGATCGGCGCAGAAGACTCCCCGGACAGGGCGACGAGTTGTTTGACGACGCTGTATGCCACCGTATTATTGATTTCCCCAAACAACAGAACGGTTCGGGACTTGAATGCTTTTTCTTCTAAAAAAGCATCATGTTGAGAAGGAATAACTTCCGTTTTTTCTGTCATATGTAACCTCAATTTTTAATTATCAACATCTATAGCAATTACCAGGGCGTGATCATACACGATTCAGTAAATGAATTATTTATTCCCCCTGGCTTTCAACCTGATTATTACTGACAGGTAAGCATGAGATTCGCCACTCTGGCACCAGCGTGACGAGTGTAATGACCGCCAGAGCAGCAGCAATCCACAAGGCACCGGGTAAACCTAAGCCCGCATTAATCCCTATTCCGCCAATCCATGACCCCACTATCATGCCCAGCATTATACTGGCGGTGTGTACTGAATTAACCAGCATATTATTTTTACCGACTCGCGCTCCACGCGTAATCAGAGCCGGATTCATTGATACACCCGTCAGACCAATAACGATCAGCGCGGTAACCGCTACCGGCTTGCTGTCGCCCCATATCGCAAAGGTAACCATAGCAGAAATCATGAACACAAGGCCAACAACGATAACCAGAATCGTATGAGCATCTGCCAGTCGTCCAATGATGTTATTGCCTGCCAGCCTGGCTATCCCATAAATGACAAGAATAAGGGGTACCGTTGCGGGTGTGAAACCGCTGATATTAATAAGAAGGGGGACAAAATAGGTAAAGCCCGCAAAAGTGGCGCCAATCAGAAAGCGGCGGGTAGCATAAATCCCCCACAGTTTGCCATTTTTGAACGCAGCCAGTTCGGCACGCAATGAGGTTTGGCTGGCAAGTGCGGGCAATGGCGGCATGATCTTCATTACAAGCAGCCCTACGAAGAAGGCGATAATGGCCACGGTCAGAAAGCTCACTCGCCAGCTGAACCATTCTCCCAACAACGTCGCACCCGACAAGCCGAACACGGTTCCTACCATTTAATCCGCCCAGAACCAGTGACGCGGCCCGGGCGAAAAGGTTCTGCTCAACAAGTTCGGAACAGGTGCTTAAAGCCACGCCGAAGAACGCCACCGCCGCAACCCCTGTTATTACGCGAGCAACAACCATCATGTTATATCCCTGCGCCAGCACCCCAATAACCTGCCCAACAATGAACAGCGCAATGAGTCCCAGTAACGCATTCTTCCTGGACACGCAGAGCAGGCAGCGGCCCACCAATGGCCATTGTCCCTGCGTAGATTGTAACCAGATAGCCGATTGCCGGTAATGATACGCCGAACTCGACTGACAACTGGGGCATTAAGCCCGATACCATATACTCACGGGTTGTGAAAGCGAAAATACGGTAGCGCATCCAATTAGTTGAAGTTGGTGAATAGTTCCCGCTTTTGAGGTTTTCTCATGGCCAGCGTTACCGTTCATTGCCCCCGTTGTCAGTCTGCTCACGTTTACCGCCATGGGCAGAACCCTAAAGGCCGTGACCGGTTTCGCTGTCGCGATTGCTCCCGCGTGTTCCTGCTTACTTATACCTATGAAGCCCGTAAGCCCGGTGTCAAAGAGCAAATTACCGAAATGGCATTCAATGGAGCCGGTGTCCGGGATACGGCAAGGACACTCAAAATCGGCATTAACACCGTCATTCGCACTTTAAAAAACTCGTGCCGAAGCGAATAACATCATCTCCGGTTGCTCATGCAGATGTGGCACTTATCTGTGAACTCGATGAGCAATGGGGTTTCGTCGGCAGTAAAGCCCGACAACACTGGCTCTGGTATGCATAACGACACCAAAACAGGCGGTGTTCTGGCTTATACGTTTGGACCACGTACTGATGACACCTGCCGTGAACTGCTGGCTCTGCTCACACCGTTTAACATCGGCATGATAACCCGCGATGGCTGGGGCAGTTATGCCAGAGAAGTCCCGAAAGAGAAGCATCTGACCGGTAAAATATTGACTCAGCGCATTGAGTGGAACAACCTGACGTTGAGGACCCGCATCAAGCGTCTGGCTCGCAGGATTATCTGTTTTTCACGTTCTGTTGAGTTACATGAAAAAGTCATCGGGGCCTTCATTGAGAAATACATGTTCTACTCATTGGAGGCACTACCGTTTCTTGGTGGCTGTTGGCTTTTCACCCTAAGCAACCATAGCGACCCGCCATTATGTATACAGGGACACATCAGCATCCCTGTATACATTAATTTTTAATCATATTACTTCAGCGCAATACGGGCAACGCTGTCCGGGCCTTTTGTCGAATTATCCTTATTGAAATCCTGCTTGACGGTGACATACAGCGTTTGTCCATCCGGTGAAACCAGTAAACTGTTTGGATGGCTATCGAACGACCAGCTATTTTTTACCGCATAGGTCGTGGCGTCCAGTTGCAGCACTTTCTTCGACTCACGCTGACTGATGTATATCTCATTGCGTTTGGCATTGAATTTGATACCCAGCGCGTCGCCATCGATACGTTTGACCACCTTACCGCTGCGCTCGTCAAAGACCAGCGTGGTTTTCGCTTTGGAGTCGTCAGTCACAAACAGGCGACCCGTCGCTGGATCTTCCGCCAGATTAAGGAACAGATACGCTTTACCGTCACCCGCCGTCCAGCGTTGTTCGATCCGATGGCTACGTGGGTTAATCACCAGAATTTCTCCACCGCCATTCGCCGCGTAGAGACGGTCTGTTACGGGTGAATAAATAATGCCGGTCACCCATTTACCGGCATTTTTGATGCGCGTTTTCAGCTTCATGGTTTGCGCATCCACCACCCAGATAACGCCAGGATCGCCCACGGCACCAATATAGAGTTGGCCCTGATGCCAGAAAACTTCACGGGCGCCGAATGGCGAGCCGTCTTTATCTTTTTCAGTAAACATCAGGCGTTGCAGTACCTTACCGCTGTGCGTATCCACTTTCGAGACAGTGCTATCCAGCGAATTGGTGGTGTAAAGCACGCTACCATCGGGATCTATCGCCACACCAAAATTTTTCAGATCAGTATGCGTTTCGCCTTTGGTCGCCAGTGTTGTGGGATCGAGAAGATAGATCACCCCGCCGTTAACGTCTTTAAATGACTGCGCACTGGCAACATAGAGTGCATTAGCCTCTGCCGTGTAAGCCATCTCATACAAGCCATCCGCCAGAACTCGCTGGGAAACTTGCGTATCTACCGGCTTCGGCGCCTCTCCAGCCACCGCGGGAGAAACAGCTTTTTTCGCTGGTGCCTGACACGCCGTCAGACTAAACACGGTGACAACCGCAAGGGCAATTGCGGTTTTACGCGGACTGAAAAAAGAGTGCATGATGAACTCCATCAATGGATGAACGGCTCCCGTCAAAGCATTGCCACGGCGGGAAAGCAGTAAAAAGAATGAGAATCATACGCATTAGTCAATACTAAGTAAAATACCGCAGGTCAGCATGGCCGATCACTGCTTTTAATCCACGGAGCTACAGCATAAGTCGACACAACGTATCGGCCGTTACCATGTTACAGGCATGATCTCTACCCTATAGCCACAGGTAATACTCTGGCATTACAAATGGTAATTACTTGTTACACATTTTATTAAATCTGTTCGAGCTGATTTCGTGCAAATGATTATCATTGCCATTCTCGTTGTGAGCCCTTCCTTCACGTTAACGCCAGCTGAGCCGCAACGGTAATACAGTCCTGTTTTGTCAGGACAATAAAAAAGAAGCGATATCGCTTCGTATGATGAACATTCCTTACAGGAAGGATTTATGTCTTTCAATAACAGGGGAACCGCCGCCGGTATACGCGCGTCGGATATCAGAAACACATTGACGGTTTCATTGCTGGCGCTGGCGGTTCATACCCTGATAAATCCTGCGCTAGCGCAGACAGCTGAAACCACCAGTGATACTTCAACGCCGAAGTCAGATTCACTCCAGGAAATGGTGGTTGAGGCCACAAGCGCTGACTCAGGCGATGAACAGCATGATTACAGTGTAAAAACTACCCGTGCAGGCACTAAAATGTTGCTGTCGCCACGTGACATACCGCAATCGGTCAGTATTGTCACCCAACAGCGGATGAAAGATCAGGATCTGCAAACGGTTGATGAAGTCCTGACCAACGCTACAGGCGTTTCGTCCCAGGAAATCGACAGCGAGCGTTCAAATTATTTTTCTCGCGGCTTCGAAATTACCAGTTTCTCCTATGATGATATTCCGACATCCCTTGGTGATGCATGGAACTTCGGTGATGCCACAGAAGATACCGCAATCTATGACCGCATCGAAGTGGTGCGCGGCGCCACCGGTCTGATGACCGGCGCGGGCGATCCTGGCGCCACAGTCAATATGGTGCGCAAAAAAGCGGACAGCAAAGCATTTACCGGCAACCTTAGCGCCAGTTATGGTAGCTGGAATAAGCAGCGTTATATTGCCGATGTGGCTGGCCCGCTTAATTCAACCGGTAGCTTGCGGGGCCGCGTGGTGGCAGGTTATCAGGATCAGGACAGTTGGCTGGATCGCTACCATAAAACCAAAAAATTCCTCTATGGCGTGATGGATGCGGATATCACCGACCACACGACCCTGTCGCTGGGCTGGGATTACCAGCAAACACATACCAGTAACCCAACCTGGGGCGGGTTGCCCAGCCTGTTCAGCAATGGTTCACGTACTCATTATGATCGCAGCATCAACACCGCTGCCGACTGGACGAAGTACGCCATTGAATCGCATAAAGTATTCGTCAACCTGGCGCATAACTGGGATAACGGCTGGTCGTTTCGCTTCAATGGTACTCACGGCGAACAAACCTTCAACGATACACTGCTCTACATTATGGGCAATCCGGATGCCAGCACCGGTAAAAATACCACCGGTTGGGGCAGTAAAGACCGGGGTAAACGTACACTGGACTCGTTCGATTCCTATGCAAGCGGCCCGTTTGAATTGTTAGGGCGGCAACATCAATTGATGGCGGGCGTTAATTACAGTCGTCAGCATAACGCGACTTATAGCCAGGATGGACCGATGGACGGTGACCAAATTGGTGTGTTCAACAATAGCTGGAATGGTCATGTTGCCGAACCGGAATGGGGTGACTGGTATCTGAATGCCAATGACATCATCCGTCAAAAATCCGCCTACACAGCAGCCCGTTTGTCGCTGGCTGATCCGCTGTCGCTCATTGTGGGTGCGCGCTACACTCAGTACAGTACCAATGGCAGCAGCGGCGACATGCGTAAATACAACCTCACCCCTTATGGCGGCGTGGTGTATGACATCACCGAGGGTCTGTCGGCATACGCCAGCTACACCTCGATCTTCGCGCCACAAACTAAGCGCACAGTGGATGGCGCGTGGTTGTCGCCGATTACCGGTAAAAACTATGAAACTGGCCTGAAAGCAGACTGGATGGATGGGCGTCTGACCACCAACTTCGCTATTTTCCGCATTGAGCAAGAAAATGCGAGCGAAGCACTCAGCAACCAGTTCGTCAATGGCTCCAGTGAGCAGGCTTATCGCGCAACAAAAGGCGCCGTCAGCAAAGGTGCGGAATTTGAAGTCAATGGTGCGGTCACTGACAACTTACAGCTTACATTCAGCACCACCCGTTATGTTGCTCGCGATACAGACGGGCGTTACAACAGTTTTGCACCACAAACACAGGTGAAACTGTTTACGCGTTACCGGGTACCGGTGCTGCCTGATCTAACGGTTGGCGGCGGCATAAACTGGCAAAACCGTGTTTACAAGGATGTGTCCGGACCGGATGGGGAAACGCAACGTCTGTACCAGAGTAGCTATCCGCTGGTTGATTTGTTTGCACGCTATCAAGTCACCAGACAGTTGGCGGTGCAGGCGAATGTCAGCAATCTGTTTGACCGCGAATACTATTCATATCTTGATGATTCGGCTGTTTACGGGGAGCCCCGTAACGTTTCAGTTAGCCTCAACTATACGTTCTAAAATACCTTCCCCGGCGTCTCGTCGGGGAAGCATTTCCATCCACGTGTTGGCCTGGTTTCAGGCGGGATAGATACAACGCCGTCCTGCATAAATCCTACATTAATTTTATTATACCCGCACAACTTCGCGGCTCACCCCGGTCCAAAATGTCTCGCGAAACCCGCCGAAATTGCTGAATGCTCGCCCGCGCAACTGATCAGCCATCTCACTGGCGATGACTTAATTTCTTCAGCGCCCCACGGAAATGATCAACTACATCATAAGGGCGTGCAAACAACGCTGAATAAATTCAAGGTCAGTTTCCCGCCACTGGGTGATAAGCTCGCGCACCGGGTACTGACGGGACAGTGCAAATTCACAATCTGAGCCTGCCATGCCATGAGCGCACAGCCGCTGTTCCACCACCTCCGGTACGGAGAGGTTCTGGTAAAGGGCACAGCGACGTGTGCGGGACAACAGGGCAAGACGGGATTCAAGCGTTACAGCATAATGAGACTGTCGGTGTTGGTGGGAAGCCATTCGAAGCCGGGAATGATGCCGTGAAATTTCGCAGGGTGAAGCTGGCGGACTTCATCAGCAACCTGTTCCGGGTGAATATTGCTCTGTGGGGTAGTGAATTCAATACGCCAGGAGAAGGATTTGCTTAATGCCTCAGTACCCCGGAAACGCAACACATCGGGAATGACCGGGCTGTTATTAATGTCGAGGGTACAGGCGTTACCTGTTACTGCTGGGACCTGTACCAGATTGCACGGTCGGGCGACTGATGAACGACCAGCAAATAGCAGGCGTCATTCGCGGTAAGTGGGCCAGAACCACGCGTAGCGACAAAGCAGCGAAAACGCCGGACGACCTGGTTAACCGACGGTTCGTCGCACAGCACCCCAATCAGCTGTGGGTGGCAGATTTTAGTGTGCCGCAGCAAGCGGCGTGAGAGATGAGGGTATGGCCCCTCGCCATCGGCTTGCAGGAGCAGGTGGCAAACCACCGCAAGCGGCTTGGGTCAAAAGCCCTGGTCGTGAGCGTTGCGGAAAAGGTGCCGATAGGCATCAGGTATGAATCCGGAAGACG
>JAATFO010000135.1 GCA_015655145.1 Enterobacterales bacterium
GGTCACGCGGTGTGTTAAGTACGATCTCGCCATCATCACTGAGCAACGTTTTGGATGAGTATCCGTTACGGGTATTACTGCCTGATTTGGTGGCATTTTCTCATGACCGAGGGGGTCAGTAAGTTCTGCATTGAGTGCCGTTTCAACGCTCAGTTTCGTCAGCATACGGGAAAACTGATTAAGGTCAGCTTCAGTTTTGAGGCCCTTAGCCAGGTCAGCCGCAAGGGCTTTGAGTTTCTTTTCGGCCATAATTACCTGTCTCCGTTATCGGAGTGAAGATATCAAAAACAGGCAGATACACAATTTAAATTACAGGCTCGAAATATAAAAAGGGAGACGTCCTTCCTCTCTCTCCCTTTTTACTTTCTATGTTTTATCAATGCGCCGAGTTTACTGTCCACAGGGAATAACCTGGTTTCATCACAACTGTGGGCGCAGTGAAATTTCGCCACCCACCCAAGATTTTATCACGCCATTCTGCTCAAGCAGTAAACCACCTTGCTGATCGATGCCACGTGCAATACCAGAAACCTCCTGCTCGCCAATTAACAACTTAACTGGCCGATCAATAAAATTATCCAACACTGACCAGCGTTCAATAAATGGAGCCAACCCTTCCTGTTCAAAATCCACTAATGTACGCCGTAATCTATTCACCAGCATAGCAGTCAGTGCATTACGATCAATAGCGATCCCGGCTTCCTGAAGGTTAATCCAGCCCTGATTAACAACTGTCGCGTCCGGTGAGCGCATCGCCAGATTGATACCTGCGCCAATGACAATCTGTGCTGCATCGCCTGTTTTCCCCGTCAGTTCAACAAGGATCCCGGCCAGTTTCCGGTCATTAAGATAAAGATCATTTGGCCATTTAACACGCACATCTTTTGCCCCCAACGACTGTAGTACCTCAGCCATCACAATGCCGATCACTAAACTTAGCCCCATTGCCGCAGCCGGACCTTGCTCAAGTCGCCAGTACATTGAAAGATATAGATTGGCACCAAAGGGAGAAAACCACCGCCGTCCACGCCGTCCTCGCCCTGCTTGTTGATATTCCGCCACACAAGCATCACCGGTTTGTAATGAATCCATACGTTCAAGAAGGTATTGATTTGTCGAGTCGATGACTGGGATCACCGATAACCGGCCTTGTTCCAGTTGTTGCTTGATAGCATCCTCATCAAGCAACTGAATCGGTGCTGCGAGGCTATAACCCTTTCCTGTGACGGTAAAAATATCCAGCCCCCACTCTTTTAACGTCTGAATATGTTTATTAATGGCGGCCCGGCTCATCCCCAAATTTTCGCCTAGCTGCTCCCCAGAATGAAATTCGCCATCAGAAAGTATCGTTATCAAGGTTAGTGGGACAGTATTGTCTTTCATGATATGACCTCCGTGGCATCCTTTTCACCCATAGCGCCAATAAAACGGACTTCTGGTTCAAGCAAGACATTAAATTTAGACCCAACACGCTGTCGGATTTCATGCGCCAGCGCGACTATATCCTGACTGGTGGCATTATTTTCATTAATTATCACCAAAGCTTGCTGACGGTGCACTGCTGCGCCGCCAATTCGGTATCCTTTCAGATGGCACTGGTCAATGAGCCACCCCGCCGCAAGCTTCACTGCTCCATTCGTTTGAGGATAATGGGGAACATCGGGGTAATGATGAAGTATTTCACTAGCTTCAATGGCATCAACCACCGGATTTTTAAAAAAACTCCCTACATTTCCAGTTATTTCAGGATCAGGGAGTTTGCTACGGCGCATATGACAAACCCCATCAAAGATCTGTCCGGGGGTAACCGTCGCTGAATTGAGTTTTGTCAGTTCCCCATAAGTCATAACCGGATGCCATGTTTTCGCTAATTTTATGCCGACGGCAGTAATAGCATAACCATCACGATAAGCATGTTTGAACAAACTATCCCGGTAACCAAACTGGCATGCGTCAGCAAGTAAACGCTTTATTTGACCGTGTTGCAGATCAACAATATCAACATATTCACAGACATCTTTCAATTCAACGCCATAAGCCCCAATGTTTTGTATTGGCGCAGATCCCACGCATCCAGGGATTAAGGCTAAATTTTCCAGCCCGGAGAATCCTTGCGCCAACGTATATTCCACAAGGTGGTGCCAGTTTTCACCAGCGCCGACATGCAGATGCCAGGCATCATCTTTTTCTTCAACCTGAATACCCATCAGGCGGTTGATCACAACCATACCGTGATAATCTTCAAGAAAAAGGACATTACTGCCTCCTCCAAGTAGAATAAACGGCATATTTTTTTGCTGACAGGTCTGCCATGCATCACACAAATCAGCGATTGTTTTAGCGGTGGTAATATCTCTTGCAACGACATTGATTCCCAGCGTATTAAACGGTTTCAGCGAAGGGTACTGGCTGGACATGGTGCGGACCTTAACAAATTTATCTGGCGATAGTTTACCCGATTGGGGAAGTTAACGCAGGGAGAATTAAGGTTATGTGCGGAATACAGGTAAATAATCCACTGATTATGCAGGTGGCTTTGGTACTGACAGCGGTCTCTGTCATCACCGCTGGGCATTGATGACAGAGACCCCGCACAACAACCGGGTGGATCTGACATTTCTCGTCACCAGGATGGATGCGTCATTGCTGGATATAGTATTGA
>JAATFO010000122.1 GCA_015655145.1 Enterobacterales bacterium
GGGTGATTAGCTCAGTTGGTAGAGCATCTCCTTTACACGGAGGGGGTCGGCGGTTCGAGCCCGTCATCACCCACCATGTTGCCTGGCGACATGATTGGGCAACTGAACTCTTGTAAAGCAGTAACGAAATGGGTGATTAGCTCAGTTGGTAGAGCATCTCCTTTACACGGAGAGGGTCGGCGGTTCGAGCCCGTCATCACCCACCATTTCGGGTCGTTAGCTCAGTTGGTAGAGCAGTTGACTTTTAATCAATTGGTCGCAGGTTCGAATCCCGCACGACCCACCAGTTTTAAATTAAAGCGCCTCAGGGCGCTTTAATTGTTTATACCACTGCATTGATTCGTGTGGGGTTCGGGCCTGCAGCAGGTTCAAGTCAAGCGCAGCGAGACAACGTTGCTGCAGGCAACGGGCCGTAAGGCCGAGGCGAAGCCGAGTCATCCCGCACGACCCACCAGTTTTAAATTAAAGCGCCTCAGGGCGCTTTAATTGTTTGTACCACTGCATTGATTCGTGTGGGGTTCGGGCCTGCAGCAGGTTCAAGTCAGGCGCAGCGAGACAACGTTGCTGCAGGCAACGGGCCTTAGCGGTCTGAAACCTGAACCGTATGGACGGCGACGTCCAGTTCCTTGACCGCGACATCGTGCAGCGATGCGGAAAGAGATTTCGTTTCGGGGTGCGCGAAGACGATGAGCACATTCATGGCGGACACCTGCTTGTTGGAGACAGTTTCATTCCATTCCAGGCCATACCTCATTAATGCGTTATGTAGAGGATAGTGCCGAATAGGGATAGACAGGACATCACGCTCGAACGCATCCATACTTTTGTCCGTGTTGCCGGGCGCGGGAATCTGTCCGCTTTGGCGCGCGAGCTGAACGTCGGCCAGTCCTGTATCACGCAGCATCTGCGTGAGCTTGAGCAAGGCCCTTGGCGTGGTGGTGGTGAGTCGGACAACGCACCGCGTCATGCTCACCGAAGAAGGCAGTCGCTACTATGCCTACGCCATCCAAATCCTGCGCCTGGTGGAACAGCCTGGGAACGAAGCACGGAACGTGCTCGGTTCCTCCGCCGGTACGGTACGGTTCGCTTTGCCCCTTGTCCGTGTGGCGAAAGCATCAGATCGCATGTGACAATGATACGGACTCGGAGACTTCCCAGGCCGCCTCGATCATCCGGAATATCTCGTCTACGGCGACCTCTGGCTCGGCGGCCTCACGGCCAATCGAAAAGGCCTCGATCACGAACCTCCCGATTGTTCTGCAGGCTATTGACGTCTGTGGCACGTTGAGATCAGCAGCGATGGTCGCTGCCAGCGTACAGGCAGCACGCTTAGTGACGATACCGGTACCTTTGTTGGTTTATGCCCCTGTTTTCTCCGGCGGATCATCGAGTCTCATCGCCTAAAGTGTTTTTACCACCATACCAAATGCAGCCAGCATCATAATCAATCCTGCGGATCGAAACAGCAGACGTTGTGCTTTTGCACTGGTGAGAAAATGGCGTATTTTGAGTGCGGCGAGAATAAAAACCGCGCCCACGATCAGAAGAACAAACACGGTAAGTGGCACCAGCATTCCCCCCCATATCTGTAATGAGACATTATCCAGCGAAATGACGAGGGGGAGTATCGCCAGGTAGAATGCGATGGTTTTTGGATTTCCGAGCGTTATGGTTAGCCCTGAAAACCAGGCAGATGCCAGTTCTCGTTTTGTTGCTTTTTGGTCAATATTGATTGCCTGCGGCTGGTAACGCCAGAATTGCCATGCCAGCATGCATAAATAGAGTGAGGCAGCCCAGTTAATCAGTATGAAGATGGAAGTGTACGTATGTGCGATCACCGCCAGACCAAACACCGCAACAGAGAGATAAATTAAATCCCCAAGGATCAATCCAGTCAGCATGGTAAAACCGGTTATTGCGCCACCACTTACACTGCGAGCGACCAATGCCGTCATTCCTGGACCTGGGATTGCAGCCGCTAAACCAAGTGCTGCGATATAAGATATTATTTGAGCGGTTCCTAACATGTTTATGCCTGTCGAAAAGATCCGGCCGGATGGTTAGAGCCTGGCCCATTAGGAAAATTTTATTTGCCACTTTGGCTCTGGGCAGTGCGCGAAATCCTCACGTATTAAGTGTACGCGCCGGTTTTTCCACGCTGTCCGTGTCCACATTGACTGCGACAATAATACCTACTGGGATAGGCTATTAGCGTTGTCTTGAGTGAAACATTCAGACGTACGGGGAAACAATCAATCGTTTTTCGCGGTTGACCTGGTAATGTTTTACGGCAGTAAACTCTATTTATAGAGTGGGAGATTTCCTGTCATTTTTGTTATTTCTTTTTAGGGCCAATAAGACCAATTGCCACTAACTCAATATTGTTACTGTTTACTGAAGATATCCTCTCGCCATACTCATCATACGTTTTACACGACTGTGCCAGTGCGCTAAATGGCATAACATACATCTCATCATCGCTTTCTGCATTGGTCAGTAGTTCATGGATATATTCACCGGATGCCAGCAGAACGGGAAGTGGGCTGTAAATGACGCCAGGATAATTTACCTTATCAAGGCTTTGCATATCTGGCCCAACAAGATTTTCAACCATGCGACCAAAACTGATCCCAATGACACTGGCCGCATTCATAGCAAGACCGGCAGGAAGATTTTTATCGATAATAATCGTACAACGATGTTGGCTGGCATCAAATTTCATCTTCAGTCCTCAATATACAGGAATATTTCAGCAGGCGCTGTTAAGGTCATTTAATACAGAGAGCAAACCACTTTTCAGGGTGACATCACCGGATAGCTCAATATCGACAACCGGCCAGTCTGCGATAGATTTCCATTTTATAACGCCATTCTGGTGGTCTGGATGGATAATATAGGCATTAAGATCTTCACGGTTTTCAAACAGGCCGATCACCACGAAATCCGCGGCAATATCACGCTTTGTGATATTTCTGCCGCAGATCCATCCTTTTATTTCATCAATGTGATGGGGGTGGACACGCGTTGATCTTTCGGCATCAATGGCGTCAAGAGATGCCCAACTCCACCGTTCCCTGAACGTAAACAAGATGATATGCATTAACATACGATTCGGTTTTCCCTCATGCCGCTTGTCATGAATCATTAAAAACGTAAATGTATTATGCAGGAGATAAAGCGAAATTTGTTACCTATATTATTTACTCATGACGCAATATTGGGTAAAAATGACCCATTAATGCATTAAAAAAGAACGGAACATGCCATTATGGTACTGAGTACGACAGATATGAAGATTCTTAAACTTCTGCAAGATGATGCCCGTGTAACCAACCAGGTCCTTGCTGAGAAGATAGGCATGTCTGCATCACCGTGCTGGCGTAAGGTACGTAAACTTGAAGAAGATGAAGTCATCCAGGGCTACCGGGCCGTTCTGAATCGTAAAAAGATCGGTCTGGGTGTGATGGTTTTCATTCGGGTAGCCATTGATAGCCATAGTGAAGCAGAGGCCAGGAAGTTCGAGGAGGAAGTGACCGCACTGGAGGATGTTGTTGCCTGTTATAGCATCGGCGGGGATGCCGACTTCCTGTTGCACGTTGTCGCATCAAACCTGGATTCTTATGCCGATTTCGCTATGTCAGTGGTACGCAGGTTACCGGGGATTAAAGAAATGCAAAGTATGTTCGTTCTTAAAGAAATCAAACCACTGGTCACGTACCCAATAAAAAAACAACCTGATTGAGTTAAAACGCAGCCTAAATTTTCTGACTCTCGTCGGTACGCGGAATTGATTGTTCACCCGCTGTTGTGGAATTTGCAACGCTTATGCGCGTGCTTCGTGGGTTATTAATGCCCCATCGGTTTAACCCGTTATTCAACAACGCTATGTGCTGAACGCCCATACCCGGCATTAAAATCCCGGTGTTCTCTCTCTTTGCTGCGTCAGCAATGCTGCCTGCTGGCGTACTTCCTGCCAGATAACCTCAGCCGCCGGCGAGAGTGAACGGTTTTTGCGCCGAATCAACATCAGCGTACGGTTAATTTCCGGCTCAATACGCCGTACCAACAGAGGTCGCCCTTCTGGTAGCGGGAGGGCCAGCGCTGGCAGGATACTGATACCAATACCCGCTTCCACCATGGGGAAAAGTGTCGCGGGATGACCAATTTCCTGCACAATGTCTACCGTCACCTGTTGCTGTTTTAACGCATCATCAATCAGCACCCGGCTCCCTGAGGCATAATCCTGCAGAACCATCGTGCGCCCATTCAACATAGACCAGTTAATGTTCACCTTTGCCGCCAGTTCATCATCTTGCCGGCACAGCAATAAAAAGGGTTCGTCCAGTACCGGCTGACACTCAAAATCGCTCACCGACAATGGTCCAATGATAATCCCAAAATCAACTTCAGCATTACGCACACTCTGCAAAACCCACTGTTGCGGACGATCCCGCAGCATAACTTTAATGTCCGGATAATGTTGCTGGCTGGCCGCCAGACATTGCGGCATCAAATGAGCAGAAATGGTCTGACTGGCGGCCACACGAACGGTGCCGCTGCGTTGCTGGCCATAACTGCGTCCATCAAGCAAGGTCGTATTGAGTTCTTCCAGCAATCTTTCCAGCCGGGTGGCCAGTTGTTGCCCGGCATCCGTCAGCAACACTTCGCGCGTGGTGCGATCCAACAGCCGAATCCCCATTTCACCTTCCAGTTCTTTAATACTGTGGCTGACCGCTGACTGGCTGAGGCCGATAACCTGTCCGGCCTGGCTAAAACTGCCCTGCTGCGCCACCGCAACAAAAACCCGTAACTGGCGAAGTGTATAATTCATCGATTTTTTTCATAGATAAATTCAATAAATCAATTTTATTTCTAAAACATCAGGATGCACAATACCTGTCATCATTATTTAATCAGGCATTAACCATGGGCATTTTTCGCCTCGACCCAATGATGGTCAAATTGATTATTACCGTGCTGCTCGCCACCTTTTTCCCGGCAAAAGGGGCATTCGTGCCTTTTTTCAGTTGGCTGACGACAGCGGCCATTGCACTGCTGTTTTTTATGCATGGCGCCAAACTCTCGCGTGAAAAGATAGTTGCTGGTAGCCGTCACTGGCGTTTACATCTGTGGATTATGTTCAGCACCTTCGTGATATTTCCCATCCTCGGATTGCTGCTGGTGTGGTGGCACCCGGTGGCGGTCGGCGCGGATATTTATACCGGCTTTCTTTATCTCTGTATTCTTCCGGCAACAGTACAATCCGCCATCGCATTTACCTCAATGGCCGGAGGAAACATTGCAGCTGCCGTGTGCAGCGCTTCGGCATCCAGCTTGCTTGGCGTATTCATCTCCCCTTTGCTGGTCAGCCTGATGATGAATATTCATAGTGCGGTGCCAACGGATGGACTGGCGCAAGTGGGCCGAATCATGCTGCAACTGCTGGCGCCTTTTGTTCTCGGTCATCTCGCCCAACGCTGGATTGGCGGCTGGGTGGAAAAACACCGTAGCCTGATTGGCAAAACCGACCAGACATCCATTTTGCTGGTGGTCTATTCGGCGTTTAGCGAAGCGGTGGTCAACGGTATCTGGCACCGTGTCGGCGTTGATACCTTACTGTGGATCCTTGCGGGAAGTCTGCTGCTGCTGTTTATTGTGCTCGCCATAAACCTCAGCGCCGCACGGCTGTTTGGTTTCAGCCGCCCCGATGAGATAACGATTCTGTTTTGTGGCTCAAAGAAAAGTCTGGCGAATGGCGTGCCCATGGCGAATATTTTGTTCCCGCCATCCGTGGTGGGGATCATCGTATTGCCACTGATGGTGTTCCATCAGGTTCAGTTAATGGTTTGCTCTTTTATTGCACAACGTTATAAAAAACAAAATGACGCCACAGAAGCGGCGCATCAGCGTGCCCACGCAAAGAAAATCGAGGTGGAGTCGCAGAAATAAGCTTAAACATTGCGCTTAAGGGGTTTGACCAGCCCCTCAAGCCCTTCGATTTTAATGGTCAATACCAGTTGCATCAGTTCCCCAAGATGGCCCGCAGGAAATCCTCCTTTGCGGGCAAACCATAACAGGTAAGGTTCCGGTAAATCGATCAGCCGCCGCCCCTGGTACTTGCCAAAGGGCATAAGCGTATTGGCAATCTCAATCAGGTGTTCTTTTTCCATCGGAATCCTCCAGCAACCGAATCATTTCTGCTTCATCAATGACCGCGATCCCCAGTTCCTGCGCCTTTGCCAACTTTGAACCGGCTGCTTCGCCAGCAATCACTAAGGCGGTTTTCTTCGACACGCTGCCACTCACCTTCGCCCCCAGAGCGATTAAGCGCGCTTTTGCCTCATCACGTGACATGATGCTCAGAGAACCCGTCAATACCACCGTTTTTCCGGCAAAATGGCTCTCAATCGCCGCCACATTTACCACCTGCACGGCTGGCCAGTGAATTCCAATGTCATGCACTAACCGGTAAATAACGTCACGGTTGCTCTGCTCATCCATGAAATTACGCACATGCGCTGCAACGATGTTGCCGACCTCCGGCACACGGGTAAGGGCATCGGTATCCGCCGCCATCAGCGCATCCAGTGAACCAAAATGAGCAGCAAGGTTGGCGGCCGTCGCCTCACCCACCTCACGAATTCCCAGCGCATAGAGGAAACGCGCCAGCGTGGTTTCTTTCGCCTTATGTAATGCGTTCACCACATTCTGCGCCGATTTCGGTCCCATCCGTTCCAAACCGGTCAGTTGGCCGGCTCGCAGAATAAACAGATCAGCCGGTGTTTTGACGTACTCTTTTTCCACCAGTTGATCGATGATTTTATCGCCCATACCGTCGACATCCAGTGCGCGGCGTGAGACAAAATGCTTCAGTGCCTCTTTCCGTTGTGCGCCGCACGTCAGGCCGCCAGTGCAACGCGCTACGGCCTCACCTTCAACGCGTTCAACATCCGCACCGCAAACCGGACACTGACAGGGAAAGACTACCTCGCGCGCATCGGCTGGCCGTTCCGCGGTCACCACACCAACCACTTGCGGGATCACATCCCCTGCCCGGCGAATCACCACCCGATCACCAATACGTAACCCAAGACGCTCAATTTCATCGGCATTATGCAGCGTTGCATTACTCACCATGACACCCGCTACCTGAACCGGTTCCAGACGCGCGACCGGCGTAATCGCTCCGGTACGACCAACCTGAAACTCCACATCGCGTACAATGGTCATCTGCTCCTGCGCAGGAAATTTAAATGCGATCGCCCAACGGGGAGCGCGGGCGACGAAACCAAGTTGTTCTTGTAGATCTTGCGAATCAACTTTGATCACCACGCCATCGATATCAAACCCCAGCGTAGGCCGTTCAGTTTCCACCTGATGATAAAACGCCAGCACCTCCCCGGCACTGTGACACCGGCGGATACGATCACTGACCGGCAATCCCCAGGCTTTAAATTGCTGCAGCCGCAGCCAGTGGCTACGTGGCATTTCGCCACCGTCCAGCAAGCCAAGTCCATAACAAAAAAAGGTCAGCGGACGTTTAGCGGTAATACGCGGATCCAACTGGCGCAATGATCCGGCGGCGGCATTACGTGGATTCGCAAACACTTTATTGCCGCTACGACGCGCTTCCTGATTCAATTTTTCAAAGCCGTCCTGGGTCATAAATACTTCACCGCGGACTTCCAGACGCGCCGGAATCGCATCGCCCTGCAAACGCAGCGGAATAGCATGGATAGTGCGCACATTGGCGGTGATATCTTCACCGGTGGTGCCGTCGCCACGGGTTGCTGCCCGCACCAGTACGCCCTGCTCATACAGCAGGCTAACGGCCAGGCCGTCCAGTTTCAGTTCACAACAAAAGGTGATGTCGTCCGTACTTTTCAGCCGATCCTGAACACGTTTATTGAAGGCCAGGTAGCTGGCATCATCAAACACATTATCCAGCGACAGCATCGGTATCTCGTGGCGCACCTGTTCAAAAGCGCTTAATGGCGCCGCGCCCACACGCTGAGTCGGCGAATCGGCGGTGATCAACTCAGGGTGTTCCGTTTCGAGCGCACGCAATTCACCCATCAGGCGATCATATTCAACATCAGGAATTTCCGGCGCATCCATGACATGATACAGATATTCATGATGTCGAAGTGTGGTTCTCAACTGGGTGATTTTATCGTGTACTGATTCCATAACGCACCATCAGAGATAAAAAACCCCCGACAAGCGGGGGGATTAAGAAAAACTGCGCTTCATGGTATTTTCAGACGCTGGCGTCAATCACTTCACGAATACGCGCTTTATAGATTTCCAGTTTCTGCGGCGTCATCATGCGACGCTCATCATCCAGCACCACGCCACCAACATCGTCAGCAATACGCTGAGCCGATTGCAGCATCAGCTTAAAGTTCTGGTTAGCATCGCCATACGACGGCACCATCATAAAGATGGATACGCCAGGCGTGGTGAAATCCGCCATTTCTTCCGGGCTGAATGACCCGGGTTTCACCATATTCGCCAGGCTGAACAATACCGGTCCGCTGCCGGCCGGGCTCAGATGGCGATGGAAAATATTCATCTCGCCAAACTGAAAACCGGCCTGCAAGACGCCCTGCAAGAGTGCTTCACCATTGAGCACCCCTCCTGCATGCGCCGCAACATGCAGTACCAGCACCGTCTCTTTACGACGCGAGTTCTCATGCGCGACAGCGGGCGCTGTTTCTGCGGCCTTTTCCACCGGAGCAGGTTGTTGCTCCGGCAATTCCGTCACCTTACCCAGCAAAGGATCACCCTTCGCCAACCGCGGTTCCGGCGCAAATTTGCCTGTCGTCGGTTCAGCCACGGGTTGCGCCCCATTATGCGCCTGCCCGGGAGCGACTGAAGGTGGCTCGCGATCAAACAAGGGATCAACTGTCGGCTCATTGCCATCGCGTACCGCGTCTGACGGTTTTTGTGACTCAGGGCGAATTTTCGTTGAGTTATCATCCCGATCAGAGGGTAACTCGTCATGCTTCACATTGGTCGGCTCGCGGCGCACACGTACTTCTCCAACGCCTTCATCGCCTTCGTCTGTCAGATGTTCTTGGTTATTCTGCTTTAAACGCTTGTGCGGGCGATCGCCAAAAACGGATGAACGCTCTTTACGACTGGTCCACAGACCATGAAGAAGAAGCGCTATTATGGCAATCGCGCCAACAACGATTAATATCAGACGCAAATCCTGCATCATTGTATTCTCTGTTGTTCCAATACCTTGCCACCGCGGCAAACTTTATCCTCTAACTGTATTTGTCCCGCTAGACAAGTGCAAGTCTGTGCAGTATTTTCTGACAAATAAGATCGCTCTGGTACGCTTTTTTGCTGTTTTTTCATCCAAAACCCCCTTCCCCGGACAAAAAGCTGCGTTATGATAGCCCGGCATTTAAGACCAGGAGAACCGCAGTACATGGTAAATGATCACCACGCCCCATTGCACAATGGCGTCTACTATTTTAGCCAGGGCTGGCGATTAATCCGCTTACCCGGTATTCGCCGCTTTGTTATTTTACCCTTGCTGATAAATATTTTGCTGTTAGGCGGTGCTTTCATCTGGCTTTTCCGGCAGTTAGGTTACTGGCTTCCCGCGCTGATGTCACAAATACCTGGCTGGCTACAGTGGTTAAGCTATTTACTTTGGCCATTGATGATTATCTCTGTCATTTTAGTCTTCAGCTATTTTTTCTCCACCCTTGCCAACTGGATTGCCGCGCCGTTTTGCGGGTTGCTGGCAGAACAACTCGAAGCTCGCCTCACCCACGAACCCCTACCGGATAGCGGATGGATCGGTTTGGTGAAAGATGTGCCGCGCATCATGAAACGTGAATGGCAAAAACTGGCTTACTACTTGCCACGCGCCATTGGCCTGCTATTACTCTACTTTATTCCCGGTTTCGGACAAACGATTGCCCCAGTGCTCTGGTTTTTGTTTAGTGCCTGGATGCTGGCCATTCAGTATTGCGACTACCCGTTTGACAATCACAAAGTGAGTTTTCAGCAAATGCGCCATGCATTACGGCGCAATAAAAGCACCAACATGCAGTTCGGTGCCATGGTCAGCCTGTTCACCCTGATCCCTTTCCTGAATCTGGTGATCATGCCGGTGGCGGTATGTGGTGCGACAGCGATGTGGGTGGATCACTATCGCGCGCAGTTTGACCGTGTATGATAGCTCACGTGTTGACGCAGGTTAGCGATGCCTTATGCTTCTTCGCATGAGCTTATTTCGGCCGGACATAACCATATACGATTTCTTTCCTTCCTTGAAAAATCGTAAAAGGTATGCTCTTAGGGTTCCCTATATTTCATACAGTTAAGGACGGGCTATGAGTAAGATCTATGAAGACAACTCGTTAACCATCGGCCATACGCCATTGGTTAGACTAAACCGTATCGGTAATGGACGCATCCTGGCGAAGGTTGAGTCCCGCAATCCCAGTTTTAGCGTCAAATGCCGTATCGGTTCAAATCTGATTTGGGACGCAGAGAAACGCGGTATTCTCAAACCTGGTATTGAACTGGTTGAACCCACCAGCGGCAATACCGGTATCGCACTGGCATATGTTGCCGCAGCACGTGGCTACAAACTGACATTAACCATGCCGGAAACCATGTCGATTGAACGCCGTAAGTTACTGAAAGCGCTGGGCGCTAATCTGGAACTGACCGAAGGCGCCAAAGGCATGAAAGGCGCCATTGCCAAAGCAGAAGAAATTGTCGCCAGTAATCCGCAAAAATATGTTTTGCTACAACAATTCAGTAATCCGGCCAACCCGGAGATTCATGAAAAAACCACCGGCCCGGAGATCTGGGAAGACACTGACGGTGATGTTGATGTGTTTATCGCCGGTGTCGGCACAGGGGGGACAATTACCGGCGTCACCCGGTACATTAAAAACACCAAGGGAAAAAAATCGTTGATAAGTGTTGCGGTTGAACCTACTGACTCGCCGGTTATCGCGCAGGCGCTGGCCGGTGAGGAGATCAAACCAGGTCCGCATAAAATCCAGGGAATTGGCGCCGGCTTTATTCCTGGCAATCTTGATCTGAGTCTGATTGACCGGGTGGTTGGCATCACCAACGAAGAAGCCATCTCAACCGCCCGTCGTCTGATGGAAGAAGAAGGCATCCTGGCAGGTATCTCTTCCGGTGCTGCCGTCGCCGCCGCGCTTAAATTGCAGGAAGATGAAGCATTTTCCAATAAGAATATTGTGGTCATTCTTCCTTCCTCAGGCGAACGCTACCTGAGTACTGCATTGTTTGCTGATCTCTTCACTGAAAAAGAACTGCAACAGTGATGCCAGAATGGCAAATATGATGAAAAAAGCACCCTTGAGGGTGCTTTTTTGTGGAGTACGTCAAACTTTTGCTACCCTGTAGATTGATTTTACCCTCGCTGCTCTGGTATTTAAGCAATCAATTATTTCGATCCACAAAATTAATCGCCGCATGAAATGGATCAAGCTGAATCGATTTACTGATTTGGCGCATTAACGGAGTTCGCGGCATAATGGGAAGTGGAAACGCAAAGCAAAACCGTCCGATACCCAATAGATTTCGCATTACCGGAGGGCGATAAGTGAACGAATCCCGTTGAACATAACTCAAAGTGATTCGGGCGGGCACCTAACGCCAGCACATCGGCAATGAGAAATATGCCGGGTATACTTTGTTTTTGCTGTGCCGAACCTCATACCCATGCGCACTTTTGGTAAGAGATAGACGCGTATCAGCGCGACCAATAGAGGCTAAAGTCTCACTAACCAGCTAGACTTTAGAGCCATAACACCAAACCAATTAAGTTGGGGAAACATAAATGTTCCAGCAAGAAGTCACAATTACCGCACCTAATGGGCTACATACACGTCCGGCCGCTCAGTTTGTTAAAGAAGCAAAAGGCTTTACCTCCGAAATCACCGTTACGTCAAACGGTAAATCAGCCAGCGCAAAAAGTCTGTTCAAACTGCAAACGCTGGGTCTGACGCAGGGCACAGTGGTAACACTGTCCGCTGAAGGTGAAGATGAGCAGCAAGCGGTTGAGCATCTGGTCAAACTGATGGCTGAGCTTGAGTAATTCGCCCGGTCTTGCAAAAAAATTGTTTCATCAGGCCAGTTGAGTGCCAACATTTTGATCGCGGACATTATGTCCGCGTTGTTGCATCCGTAAAGTATGATTCTATACGGTATGGGTAACGCACTTCACCTAATGAGCCATCGTTATATAAAGGTAGGGTTATGATTTCAGGCATTTTAGCATCACCGGGTATCGCTTTCGGCAACGCACTTTTGCTGAAAGAAGATGAAATCGTCATCAACCGGAAAAAGATTTCTGCTGATCAAGTTGATCAGGAAATTCAACGCTTTCTCGCGGGACGTGGCAAAGCCGCCAGTCAGCTCGAAGCAATAAAAATTAAAGCCGGCGAAACTTTCGGTGACGAGAAAGCTGCAATCTTCGAAGGCCACATCATGTTGCTGGAAGATGAGGAGCTGGAGCAGGAAATCATAGCCCTGATCAAAGAAGAGCACGCTTCCGCTGATGCCGCTACACACACCATCATTGAAGGCCAGGCCAAAGCGCTGGAAGAACTTGATGACGAGTATCTGAAAGAGCGTGCTGCAGACGTGCGTGACATTGGCAAACGCCTGCTACAGAACATTCTTGGCCTGCATATCGTTGACCTTAGCGCGATCACTGACGAAGTGATTCTGGTGGCCAAAGACCTGACGCCGTCAGAAACTGCACAATTGAATCTGAAGAAAGTACTGGGGTTCATTACGGATCTGGGAGGACGCACGTCTCATACGTCGATCATGGCGCGCTCACTTGAATTACCCGCGATTGTGGGTACAGGTGGTATCACTAACCAGGTAAAGAATGGCGATTATCTGATTCTCGATGGGGTTAATAATACGATTTACATTAACCCGGCTGAAGACGTCATCGAAAAGCTTAAAGAGGTCCAGAGTCACTATTTGTCTGAGAAAAATGAACTGGCCAAGCTGAAAGATTTACCGGCTATTACACTTGACGGTCATCAGGTTGAAGTCGGCGCCAATATCGGTACTGTCCGGGATATTCCTGGCGCAGAACGTAACGGTGCAGAGTGCGTTGGCTTGTATCGCACCGAGTTCCTGTTCATGGATCGTGATTCACTGCCTTCGGAAGAAGAACAGTTCCAGGCTTATAAAGCCGTTGCTGAAGCAATGGGCGCACAATCGGTGATTGTTCGGACAATGGATATCGGCGGTGACAAAGACCTGCCGTACATGAATTTGCCGAAAGAAGATAACCCGTTCCTTGGCTGGCGTGCTATCCGTATCGCGATGGATCGTAAAGATATTCTGCATGCGCAACTACGCGCGATCCTGCGTGCCTCTTCTTTTGGTAAATTACGCATCATGTTTCCAATGATAATTTCAGTGGAAGAAGTCCGTATTCTGAAGACTGAACTGGAAACATTGAAAGCCCAGTTACGCAATGAAGGTAAAGCCTTCGACGAATCGATTGAAGTCGGCATTATGGTAGAAACGCCGGCTTCCGCAGTCATCGCGCACCACCTGGCGAAAGAAGTTGATTTCTTTAGTATTGGGACAAACGACCTGACGCAGTATACTCTGGCGGTCGATCGCGGTAACGAACTGATTTCTCATCTATACAACCCTATGTCACCTTCGGTTCTTGGTCTGATCAAGCAAGTCATTGATGCTTCTCATGCTGAAGGCAAATGGACGGGGATGTGTGGTGAGCTGGCGGGAGATGAACGTGCTACACTACTGTTATTGGGAATGGGGCTGGATGAATTCAGTATGAGTGCCATTTCTATCCCGCGCATCAAGAAAATCATTCGTAATACGAATTTTGAAGATGTGAAGGCATTAGCGGAGCAGGCTCTGACTCAACCGACAGCGGAAGAGTTGATGACTCTGATAAACCAGTTTATTAAAGAAAAAACACTCTGCTGATCCCGTGAGACGCTGGCCCAATATTACTGCTTAGGAGAAGATCATGGGTTTGTTTTCTAAACTTTTTGGCGATAAAACAGAAAGCACAGCTGGCATTATTGAGATTGTTGCACCGCTGTCTGGTGAGATCGTCAATATTGAAGACGTGCCAGATGTGGTGTTCGCGGAAAAAATTGTTGGTGACGGTATTGCCATTAAACCCTCGGGCAACAAAATGGTTGCGCCGGTTGATGGCACCATTGGTAAAATCTTTGAGACCAACCATGCCTTTTCAATTGAGTCCGATAACGGCATTGAACTGTTCGTTCACTTTGGTATCGATACCGTTGAGTTAAAAGGCGAAGGTTTCAAACGCATTGCAGAAGAAGGCCAAAAAGTGAAAAAAGGTGACGTGGTGATCGAGTTTGATCTCCCGTTACTGGAAGAAAAAGCGAAATCCACCCTGACGCCCGTGGTCATCTCGAATATGGATGAGATCAAAGAACTGATCAAACTCACAGGCCAGGTCATCGTCGGTGAAACACCGGTGATTCGCATCAAGAAGTGATCGCACACACATCATGACCAGACGGCACCCTCAAGTGCCGTTTGTGTTTTATCCTCTATTGCTTCTACCTCTGTTGAGGCGTTATTTTCCTTGCCAGTGCGGCAAACGCACAGTGAGTGATAATCCCCCTTCTTTGTTGTTTTTCGCCTGTACATCGCCGTTGTGAGCCAGAATAACTTTGCGCACAATTGATAACCCAA
>JAATFO010000143.1 GCA_015655145.1 Enterobacterales bacterium
GACAACTTTGGTTGTTTCCCCCGCAGTTTCCCTTTTGCCCGTGCGATGGACATCCCTTCGCGGGTACGCAGCCGTATCAGGTCACCTTCAAACTCGGCAAATGTCGCCAGCACATTGAAGAACATCTTACCCATCGGATCCGCAGGGTCGTAGAGGCTGGTTCCCAGTGCCAGCTTCACGCCTCTGGCCTGTAATGCATCTGCTATCTCACGCGCATCAGGCACCGAACGCGCCAGGCGGTCAAGCCTGGGAACAACCAGTGTGTCACCGCTGCGTACAGCGGCCAGTGCCTGATCCAGACCCGGTCTCTGCCGGTTTGATCCCGTTAACCCCTTATCGGTATAAATCCGGTCCGGAGAGACGCCGAGTTTCGCCAGGGCTTCCTGCTGGACAGTCAAATCCTGCTTGTCCGTAGAGCAGCGGGCATAACCAATCTGTATTGCAGTCATAAAGTGTACGTTTAAGGGGCCATGAAAGAGATTGATACCGTACCAGTGATATGGGACAACGTCAGCCGTGATTTTATCTGAAGCACTAAAATTATTTTTTACTGTCCGCAGAACGATCCTCTTACGGACACGATTAATCGAGGTCAGGATGACAACGCGTGATAAAGCAACAGGCAAAAGTGAACGACTGGCGGTTTTAAACAGTGCTGAACAGGAAGCGCTGTATGGCCTCCCGATTTCGATGATGCACAGCGGCTGGAATATCTTACTCTGGATGAATCCGAACTGGCGCTGGCCGGTAGTCGTCAGGGGCTTCCGGCCCAGATTTATTGCATTCTTCAGATCGCTTACTTTAAGGTCAAACACCTGTTTTTCCGCTTCGGGTGGAGTGATGGTAAGGACGACAGCAACTTTATCCTGAGTCGTTATTTTCATGGTGAGTCACTTCCGGACCAATCTCCTGCTAAGCATGAACACTATGCGCAGCGGGAAAAAATTTGCATGCTGTACGGTTACCGGCCGTGATCATCTGCACTGTCTTCACAACTCGAATATCAGGCCGTCCACATTGTTCGCCGTGATGTGACCCCCGGTTTTGTCGCCACGAAGCTAATCATCTGGCTTAACGCGCATAAGGTTATTCGACCCGGTTACACCACGTTCCTTTTGATATCTGGTACCGCAATACCTCAGGGGTGAAACCTACAGCCATCACCGGTGATATGCACAGTATCAACAAAGCCAACTTTGCGATCCTGTCACGACTGCTGGAACGACTGGAAACAGAAGGCAACGACAAGGGCATTGAGGCTCTGACCCGGATATCACCGGTGGCCTGGCAACACATTTTGCTGAACGGGCATTATACCTTCCAGAACAGCAATGAAATTATTGACCTGGATGCGCTGGTTGCCGGGCTGAAACTGAGGTAACGGAAATTTCGGCGGTTCCGGCGTAGAACCGCAAGACGCGATAGCGGGAATGTGTCACACTGGAAAACCGAATATAGCGGTAACCTGGGGCGATGCCCCGAGACAAGGATTCTGATTCGGTATGCCACAGCACGCACAACGTCCATTAGCCATTATTCAGCTCGAAGCCCCGCCACAGCCCGTCAGTGACAAAGTGGGCGATCAAACGCAGTGGTTCATTCGCGCATTGCAATTATCCCCGCAGACTTATCGCGTCGTACGTCCTCATCTTGGTGAGGCGTTACCTGATGCGCAACAGGTCAGTGCGGCGATCCTCAGTGGTTCATGGGCGATGGTCACTGAACATGCCGACTGGAGTGAGCGGACCGCTGCCTGGATCCGTACCATGATGGAGAAACAATTTCCGCTAATGGGCGTTTGCTATGGTCATCAGTTAATGGCTTATGCATTAGGCGGAACCGTTGCCGATAATCCCCGAGGCTGGGAACGGGGGCTGCGTGCTATCGACCAACATGCGCAGGCGAGCGCTGATCCAATGCTTTCCACACTACCGCCGCGTTTTTCTGCCTGGTTATCACATCGTCAGTCAGTATTGCAGGCGCCGGTCGGCGCCCAGGTCCTTGCGTATTCCAGCCTCGATGCCTGCCAGGTTATTCGTTACAACGCACAGGCATTTTCGGTACAGTTTCACCCGGAATTTGACGAGGAGATTATGGCGGCTTGCTCACCGGCGGATACCGTGGATAAGCATGCCGCAATGCGCGGATCTGACTGGGCACGTAGCTTGTTATTGCGATTCTGGCAACAAGCGCAGTTAGCACCACAAGCAGACAGGGCCTGAGAAAGTACCGACAGGCCGTGCTGATTTCACTCTTTGCTTTAACGTCAGCTAGCCGGGAAGTTATCCACACGTTTCATGGCGTCTGACAATTGCTGCGCGCTAACCGGGAAGGGCATATTGGTCATATCCGGCGCGTGAATAGCGGCATGAATAATGCTGTCACGCTCTTCCTCGCTCAGTGACGGGCAAATGTCATTAAGGCGTAACGGGACAGAGCATGCCTGTGCCAGGGCAATGGCTTCGGCCAGATCTTCATCACTGCGATTCTCCAGCGCCAGTAAGCATAAATTGCCGTAGCCGACCAGCAGACCATGGCCAAATGCGCGTGTTTTATCGCATACGGTAAAACCTTCATATAAGGCATGGGCCGCCGCCGCATGCGCACCGCTGCTCATCAATGAGGTCAGGCCGGCAAACAAGAAAATCGCATCAAGGACTTGTTCAAATGCGGGTGACGCGCGTTGAGACACCACTGCCTGGCAGGCTGCCGCACCATGCGCGGCAATCAGCTTATAACAAATTTCACTGTTTGCTTGTGAGGATGCGGCAAAACCGCTGGTGGAATCACCGGTCGAGATGGCTCGAAATTCATACCACTTTGCCAGCGTATCACCGAGCCCGGCGGCCAGCCAGCGCAGCGGTGAGCGGGACAATCGTGTACTGTCAACCACCACTGCCGCAGGTGCCACGGGCAGGTGATATAAATCGAGAAAGTGGCCATCATCCTGATAACGAATTGACAGAGGGGTCACTGCAGCACAGGTTGCGGCGATGGTCGGCACGGTGATCACCGGTAACCGGCAATGGAAAGCAACGGCTTTGCCGGTATCAAGCGCTTTACCCCCGCCAACCGCAATGATGACATCACTATTCGTGTCCTGCGCCATTTTAGTTAACCGTGCAATATGCCCTGGCGTGCATTCGCCGCCAAACCATTCCCAGCCAGTATGGGTCAAATTTGCCTGACTCAACTGTTGTGGTAAGCCGTCAGCAACGGAAGCCAGCCCCTGCTCGCCGCCCAACACAAAAGGGCGCTTTCCTAACAGTGCACAAATTTCGCCAATGTGTTCCAGAGCGTTTTCACCCCGGACCACCTGGGCTGGAAACCAGGTTTTTTGCATAATATGTTCCTTATGAACAATACTGCCTTAATCAGGATGCACGTGTTGCCATTCTCGATAATTCACTCACGTGCGGTGTTTTTGCTTATTATCTGATGCCTTTCATACCATAATTTTTTGCTATGACCTGTACTCTTGTTGCTCTGAAGGAAATATGGCAGGCTGATATCAAGTTGTATATACAAGAGTGATCAACCAGGCGAACGGAAGGTAACGTTCGCGGGCAATCAGACTGACAATGAGTATCGCGGAATTTTGTTGTTCCGCCTATCACGGTTCACCGAATAATGACCTGGCAAGGAGTTATGTATGTCGTCTGCTTCACCAGTACCCGAGACCTCGCAGCGCGCGGATAACCAACTGATAGAACGTCGCAGTATCGATTATATCCCTGATGCGGAACGCCACGGACACGTCTTTAGCCAGTTTACCTTATGGTTTGGCGGTAATCTGCAAATTACTGCGATTGTTACCGGCGCACTGGCCGTGGTGCTGGGAGGCGATGTCGTTTGGTCGATCGCCGGGTTGTTAATTGGGCAAATCCTCGGCGCGGGCATCATGGCACTGCATGCTATTCAGGGGCCGCGCCTTGGTTTACCCCAAATGATCACCAGTCGGGCGCTCTTTGGCGTTTATGGTGCGGTGATCCCTTTATTGCTGGTGTGTCTGATGTATGTCGGATTTTCCGCCAGTGGGACGGTGCTGGCCGGCCAGGCACTGGCACATCTGGTTCACATCAGTCATACCGCCGGCATCTTATTGTTTGGCGCCATTATTATTGTGGTTGCGCTGTTGGGCTATCGGATCATCCATGTTCTGGGCAAGGTGGCGAGTATCATTGGCGTAGCAACCTTTATGTATCTTTTTTTCCGGCTATTTACGGTCCATGATGTGGGCGCGTTGCTCGCCAATAATCACTTTTCACTGCCTATGTTTTTGCTGGCTGTCTCATTGTCTTCTTCGTGGCAAATTGCCTTTTGCCCCTATGTTTCCGATTACTCCCGTTATCTGCCGCGAAATACTTCGGCGAGTAAGGCGTTCCTGGCGGTGTTCAGCGGCACGGTGCTGGGCACTCAGGCCTCAATGACGCTGGGTGTGATAGCAGCGGCGCTGGCGGGCAAGGCGTTTTCCGGTAATGAAGTGGAATATATTGTCGGCCTTGGTTCGAGCGGTAGTATGGCGCTGGTGCTCTACTTCTCGATTTGCTTCGGTAAGATAACCTTCACCACACTTAATGCCTATGGCAGTTTTATGTCGCTGACCACCATCGTGTGCGGGTTTCGTAAAACGGTTACCATCAGCCAGTATGGCCGCCTGGTTTTTGTGGTGGTGATGGTCGGATTATCGTGCGCCATCGCGGTGTTAAGTGAACCGACATTTCTGAAGGCATTTACCCAATTTTTGTTATTCCTGCTGGCCTTCTTTGTGCCGTGGAGCGCCATGACCTTGATGGATTATTACGTTATCGCCAAAGGGCGCATGGATATTCCGGCGCTGGCTGATCCTGACGGGCGTTACGGCCGTTGGAACCTGCAAGGGATCACCACCTATGTGCTGGGCGTCCTCATCCAGTTGCCGTTTATTGCTAATGGTTTTTATAGCGGGAAATTGGTCTGGCTGTTTGCTGGCAACGATATTTCCTGGATTATCGGCTGGGTATTTACCGCACTGTTTTATCTGTTCATCCGCCGTTTTGATCACCAGCCACCCTTAGAAAAAACCCGTTATCCTGTATAGCGCTCAGACGTTGACCGTGGTGGCGGGCCGACTTATCATCGGCTTGCGGCAGGGGATTTTTTAGCCTGATATTTCATCTTGTTGCAACGATGCGCTCTGTTACATCGCGTGAATAACGGAATTTGAGGAGATCAGAATGAAAAAATGGATGATTGCCGGGATCGCGCTGGTCGCCCTGGTGGGTTGTGAGCAAGAGAAATCGGCACCACCACCGCCAACATCACTGGGGATGGCTAACCCGGCATCGGTCTACTGTATACAGCAAGGCGGTAAACTGGAGATGGCCAAATCGCAGGACGGCGAGGTTGGCTATTGTCTGTTGCCCGGCGGCGTGCGGATTGAAGAGTGGGCACTGTTTCGGCGCGATCATCCGGCGCGCAAATAAGCTGGCCTTCATACCGGAGCAGCGATAAGTACGCTAGCGCATGCGATGAGATATGCGGATTCTTAGTGTCCCATCGCCTGATGAAGGGTAGCTCGCTATAAGTGACGTTGTCACCAAGGTGTTGCTAAACAATAAGTCGCGGCGCAGCCGTTTTTGCTATCGGGCAGGGCTTTTTGCATCGTCTGGCCGGGATCGTTGCGCTCGCAGGTACAGCAAGCGCAACGCTTTTAGCGTTTCCCGGCGGCGCCAGGTCCTTTGCTCATCAAATCCCCAATGCTTTTTTCACCGTACTTTCCGCCGGTTTGCCGTCGCGACTGGTGACCCCATTGAGCCAGCCGCTTAGCCGTTCAGGCCGTTTGGCCAGTTCGACTCGGGCGGCTTCTTGCGGGCTCTGTTTATCATCCAGCACGCGGGTAATGATGGCGTTTTCCAGTGGCACATCAAATTTGAGTTGGCTGAATAAGCGGTTAAGATTCGGACACTGTGTGGCAAAATCTTTGCGTGTCACGGTATTCACCGTTGCGCTGCCATAGTTCGGGCCAAACCACGCATCGCCGCCACTGAGATAAGTCAGCTTAAAGCGCGTGTTCATCGCATGAGGCTCCCAGCCAAGAAACACAATCCATTGCTGGCGGCTCACTGCGCGCGTCACCTGCGCCAGCATGCCGCTTTCACTGGATTCGACCAGGTTCCATTGCTGTAAGCCGAAATCATGTTTATCGAGCATGTGTTTAATATTCTGGTTAGCCGGTGCGCCTGGTGCGATACCGTAGATCTTGCGGTCAAATTTTTCGGCATATTTTTCCAGATCGGCAAAGTCTGTCACTCCCGCTTTCGCAACGTAATCCGGTACGGCAAGGGTAAATTTGGCCGCCGGTAAGTTTGCCCCCACCACGGTAATTGCACCGTCAGCGGTATATTTGGCAATGACCGGAGCCTGCGCGGGCATCCAGTTGCCTAAAAACACATCCAGCTGACCGGTTTTCAAACCCTGAAAGGCCAGAGCTACCGAAAGATTCTGTACTTTTTGCTGATACCCCAACGCATTCAGCACCACAGCGGAAAGGGCGTTGGTGGCAGCAATATCCGTCCAGCCCGGATCGGACTGATTCACGGTGGCGCAACGGGCATCATCAGTGGCGAAACAGCTTAACGGCAGTAGGCTAATACTGGTCAGAAGCAGGCGGGTCGTGAATTTCTTTATCATCATTATTATTTCCCTGTCGGGTGCTTATAAGGACGCGGGTAACGGGCAACAGCTTCCTGCTCGTCCAGCGTTTGGTGGTTACGAATATAGCGTTGTGAAGCGGCCTGATGCGGCTGAAAATCCCATTGCGGAATCGCGTCGCGTCCGGCAACCTCGGTCAGGTACCGTCTTTTGAGCTGGCTGGCGCGGACCTGTTTATTAAGTGAATCCAGATCCCAGCGTACCGCGACTTCTGCGGCAAATGACGTGGCGATATGGTGATACTCCGCCTGCCTCGCCAGATTATTCAACTCGAACGGATCCTGTTCGAGCTGATACAGTTGCGGCGCTTCGGTCAGCGAATAAATGTACTTCCATGGGCCACGGCGGATCATCACCATGGGTTCGATCGCGCCTTCGGCCAGATATTCGCCGCAGGCTTCATCCGGTCCCGGTTCGCCATGCAGATGGGAAAGTAAACTGTGGCCGTCGAGCGGGGCCGCCGGCTGTTGTAACCGAGCTTCGCCGCCTGCCAGCGCAATGAATGTTGGTAGCAGATCCACTAATGAGACGTTTTTGGCGACACGATGTGGGGCAAAGCGTTTTGGATTATGGACAATTAACGGTACGCGAACCGCCCCTTCGAAGAACGTCATCTTGTACCACAGGCCGCGTTCACCCAGCATTTCGCCGTGATCGGCGATCACCATGACCACGGTATCCTCCGCCAGCCCGGTGTCTTCCAGCGTGCGGATCACTTCACCAAAGCAGTCATCAACATAGGCGATCGCGCCGTAATAGGCATGGCGTGCCTGGCGGATTTGCGCTTCGCTCAGCAGGCCGTCTTCGAGCTGATACATGGCCCGCAGACGCTGCGAGTGTGCATCGTCTTCCACATCCGATGCGCTGGTTTTGGGTAAGTCGATATCTTCCGGCTTAAACCGATCCAGATAGCGGCGTGGGATGGCGAACGGGTCATGCGGGTGCGTTAACGAAAGCAGTAACAAAAACGGTTTATCATCCGGTTTACGGGCGACATCGTATAAACGCTGGCGTGCCATAAACAGCGCTTCATCATCGAAATCGAGCTGATTGGTGCGCACGCACTCACCGGCTTCCAGCACAGAACTCATGTTGTGGAACCAGTCCAGACGGCGTTCCGGATGTTGCCAGTCTGGCGTCCAGCCGAAATCTGCCGGATAAATATCGGTTGTCAACCGTTCGTCAAAACCGTGTAACTGATCCGGGCCACAGAAATGCATCTTGCCGGAAAGCCATGTCCGATAACCCTGTTCGCGCAAATAATGGCAAAAGGTCGGCGAATCGGCGTGGAACTCGGCGGCATTATCAAAGACGCCATTTTTGGACAGCAACTGGCCGGTCATCAGCGCAGCGCGTGAGGGAGCACAAAGCGGGCTATTGCAGTAGGCTGATTCAAACACCACGCCTTCTTTTGCCAGTTTATCGATATTCGGTGTCAGGCTGACCTCATTTCCGTAAGCGCGTAATGCACCTGCGGTTAACTGATCAGCCATAAGAATAACAATATTCGGTTTATTTATAAGCATTTTTGGCCTGAAAAGAAATTTAATTATCGATTCGTGATATTTTTATCGCACGCCTTTTTCATTCTGTGAAGAGGTTATTAAATTATCATGGCATAAGGTGGGTTTATGGCAGGTAAATTAGAGTTACCTCCGTTACAGATTTTAGTGGTATTTGAAGCAGCCGCGCGGCACGGTAATTTTACCGCTGCGGGAAATGAGCTCGGACTTTCACAACCGGCTGTCAGTCAGCGTATTCAAATGCTGGAAAATTTACTTAACGGCCCGCTATTTGAACGGCGCCATCGCGGAGTACAACTGACTGAATCCGGTAGTGCGTTGTATCAGATTGTCCGCACCAGCCTGTCGGATATCAGTGCGCAGATTGAACGTACCCGCTATCAACGAAGCACGTTGCGCATCGACACCGATATGGGCTTCGCCAGCTACTGGTTGATGCCACGAATGAACGCGATTCAGGCACTGATTCCAGGTGTTGATGTACAGGTTTCTACCTCGCCGAATGACTATAATTTCCGTGAAAACAATGCCCATCTGGCCATCTATTTCGGTAATGGCAACTGGCCGGGAACACATGCGCAGAAGCTGTTTCCTGAAGATGTTATTCCCGTGTGTAATTATGATGTTATGAGTAAAATCGGTGGTGATTTTCAACCGGAAAAATTACTGAATTTTCCGTTGCTTAAGCTACCTGAAACCCGGCCTCAGCGCTGGCTTAGCTGGGAGGACTGGTTCCGTTCTCAGGGCGTGACGGCGCATCATCATGCCGGTTCACGCACCTTTAACGCTTACTCATTGGTGATTCAGGCGGCAGTTGAAGGACAGGGGATCGCACTCGGCTGGCGACCGCTGATATCGTCATTGGTGGAAAGCCGCCAGCTGTTCATTTGTGGTCCGGAAGTACGAACTGAACGGGGTTATTATTTGATCTCTTCCGGCAGTAAACCGGCCTCTTTGCAACAAGAAAAAGTGACGCGCTGGTTATTAAATGAGGCGTGGAATTTTCACCATCAATCGACTATATTGCTAAAAAATGAATAAGCTAATGCGAAATATATCTATTGTGTCACTCAAAAGACGTAACTTATTTTGGTTATTTTAGGTTAGCGTATAATGGTATCTGGATACTCATTTAAATACTCAGTGATGCCGCTATGCCACAACCCATAATTGAATTACGTAATGTTTTTAAAAATTATTCAGCCGTTAGCAGGAAAAAGTTATTTTCGCGTGTCGAAAATAAACCTCCGCTGAATGCGTTAAATAATATTAATTTGCAAGTCCATTCCGGTGAAATTTTTGTCATTGTCGGCTTGTCCGGTTCAGGTAAATCGACGCTTTTGCGCACGCTCAATTTTCTCATTCAGCCAAGTTCGGGAGATGTGCTGTTTCAGGGACTGGCGCTGAGCGGCCTGCGCGCCAGCGAGATGATCGTCTTGCGTCGCCGCCAGATTGGTATGGTTTTTCAATCCTTTGCGCTATTTGAAGAACGGACAGTGCTCGAAAACGTTGCTTTCGGACTGGAAGTTGCAGGCATCAGTCGTGAAGAACGGTATTTGCGCGCAAATATCATGCTGGAAAAAGTGGGGCTGGGGCATGTCGGTACACACTATCCGTATCAACTTTCCGGCGGAATGCAGCAGCGCGTCGGCCTCGCCAGGGCGCTGGTGGTGAACCCGGCGGTGTTACTGATGGATGAAGCTTTTTCGGCACTCGATCCGATTATCCGGCGAGAAATGCAGTCATTACTGTTGGCGTTACAACAAGAACAACAGCGCACGGTGGTGTTTGTCACGCATGATATGGAAGAAGCACTGCGTCTCGGAACGCGTATCGCGATTATGGAAGAGGGCAAGCTGGTGCAGGTCGGCACGCCGGAAAATATCATTAATGCCCCAGTTTCACCGTATGTACGTCATTTTTTTTCTGGCGTGGATATCTCGCGCTGGCAACTGGCCGAGTCTTATGCGGATATCTGGCAACCCCCTGAGTAAGTTACTGAGCAGAGAATCATATGGCATATCCGTTAGATTTTAGCCGTCAGATCGACAGCGCAATTCATTCACTGTTGGCCAATGCCGGTGGTTTTTTTGATGCCTTCTCGGGCGGCATTGACGCCTTTGCCGGCGGACTGGAGATGCTAACTAACTGGCTTTCGCCGTGGGGACTGGTCTTTCTCGCTGTTGCCATTGGCCTGTGGCGTATCGGCAAAGGCTTTGCATTGTTCGCGCTGCTCGCCACGCTCTATATCATTTACAGTGGCTACAGCGAACATGCCGCCATTACGCTCGCGCTAACGTTGTCCTCCACTTTTTTCAGTTTGCTGATTGGCATCCCGCTGGGGATCTGGAGCGCGCGCCGCGCAACCGTCGGCAGCGTGGTGCGTACTCTGATGGATTTTATGCAGACCATGCCGGCATTTGTCTATCTGATCCCGGCGACGATCTTGTTCGGCCTTGGGCGACCACCGGGGATTTTCGCCACCCTTCTGTTTTCCATGCCGCCGGTAGTTCGGCTGACTGACCTGGGGATTCGCCAGGTGAACCCGGCGCGTATTGAAGCCGGGCTGGCTTTCGGGTGCACCCCGAGGCAACTACTGTGGAAAGTCCAGTTGCCGGGTGCGCAACCCGCGATCATGGCCGGCGTGAATCAGACCATTATGATGGCGATGTCGATGGTGATTATCGCCTCAATGGTTGGCGCTGGCGGTCTGGGAAATGACATTCTCAGCAGCATCCAGCAACTGGATATTGGCCTGGGGTTACAAAGTGGTGTGGTGGTGGTGCTGATGGCGATCCTGCTTGACCGGTTATCGGCAAGTTTTGCGCGGCAGCAAAAGGGGCAAGTATGAGCCGGCGGTATCAACAACAATAAAGGTATCCGTTTTTCTGGCGACAAACCGGCAATGCTGTTGCGCTCAGTGCCATCGTCACGGGATACAGGCGTCAGGGAATTGGGCTCTTTCGGTGAAGGATCAGAATGCTCTATCATGAGCTTCTGTTCATAAAAAGCGGTTTTCAATCTGCCTGCTCACCGGGGAATCAATACTATGAGAGATCTGCCTGCTACCGCCACATTACGCGCTTTTGAGGTTGCGACACGACACGCAACATTCACGTCGGCTTCAGAGGAGTTGCATATCACTCAAAGCGCAGTCAGTCATCAACTGAAGAATCTCGAAGCGATCTGGGGATTGCAGTTATTTCAGCGGGGTAAGTCATTACGCCTGACACCTGCCGGAGCGGCGCTCGCGCCGATTGTGCGTGAATTCTTTATGAATCTGACGGCGACACTCACCGACCTGAGAACGCAAAAGGAGCGCGTTCGTCTTAAAGTCAGTACCACTTACTCCTTCGCGCTAAAATGGCTGTTGCCCAGATTACCCAGTTTGTCCCGGCAGCATCCGGAAATTTTGGTCACACTGGAAACCACTGACAATGTCATCAATTTTTCCACGGACGAGCCGGATGTTGCGATCCGTTTTGGTAGTGGGAATTATCCAGCCCTGCATGTGGAATTCATGTTCAGGGAACAGGTTTTTCCGGTTGCCAGTCCTGATTTCCTCAATCGCTTTGGTGTGCCGCACGAACCTGCCGAATTATTGCGTTACCCGTTGCTGACACGTGACGGTGCAGATCAGGTGCCAAAATGGGCGTCGTGGTTTCAGCATGCAGGCACAGGCATTTCTACCCTAAAAGAAAGCGTCAGATTTTCTGACACCAACATGACTATCGAGGCGGCGCTGTTGGGTCAGGGGATCGCACTGGCGCGAAGCGGACATGTCGAAACTGAAATACGGGAGGGGAGTCTGGTCCGGCTGTTTGACATGCCGTTTCTTTCTCCGCTGGCCTACTATTTTGTTTGTCCTAAAGGGATCGAATCGCAGTCCCACATCATTAGCTTTCGTCATTGGCTGCTGGCGGAATCTGGCAAGACCCGGCAAGCTATCGATAATATATGAGGATTTGTTCATGCTGAAATGAAGAGACTTCGCTTTAATAAAGGTGCCCGTCTACTTAGTATGAAATATGCCTTTTTATCTCATGTTACTCACACTTTTCGCCGCTTTCTTGCATGCAAGCTGGAATGCTCTTCTGCGCGCCGGCGCCGACAGACTTTGGTCGATGACGGTGATGTGTTTGGCGGTAGCGGTGACCAGCCTCGCAATAGCGTTGTTTCTCGCGCCGCCAGCCAAAGCCAGTTGGCTGTATGCAATATTTTCAGCGGTGTTGCATGTTGGCTATAACGTGTTTCTTGTCAGGAGCTATCAGAGCGGCGATCTTGGGCAAACCTACCCGATTGCACGGGGTTCGTCGCCCATATTAATCACCCTCGCGGCATCCGTTTTCGCACAAGAGAGGATAGGGATAGCGGCGCTGTCCGGGATTGCTCTGGTGTCGGTCGGTATTATTTCGCTCGCCTTCAAAGGACGCAAACGTGTGGTTCCAGGGCTGCCATATGCGCTGGGAACCGGATGTTTCATTGCCGCTTATAGCGTGACGGACGGCATCGGCGTGCGCTTGTCCGGCGCGCCAATGGCATACACGGTATGGATGAGCGCCTTATGGGGCATCTTGATGCCATTGGTCTACATTGGCCTGCGCGGCGCCCACAGTTTATTTACTTTTCGTCCTGGTTTCACTATGTCCTTTATCGGTGGGCTGGTCTCGTTGCTGGCGTATGGCATCGTCATCTATGCCATGTCCGGAGCGCCCATGGGGGCGGTATCAGCATTGCGTGAAACCAGCGTGCTGTTTGCGGCGTTAATCGGTTATTTTTTCCTCGGTGAAACGCTGACTATTCGCAAGATGCTGGCGTGTGTAATGATTGCTATCGGCATCATCATCATCAGCTAACGATCGCACAGTGATACCTGGTGTAGCAATCCGGCGACATCACATCCGGTATTGGTCTTGCCTCTTATATCCAGTTAGACATGTATGCAATGACCGCGAACAATCATAAGGAGAATGCCATGCCAAATAAAATGTCTGCCCAGTGCCATTGTGGTGCTGTCGTTGTTAATGTTGAACTCGTTGATGGATTTAAAACCATTCGACGCTGTAATTGTTCATTTTGCCGTATGCGTGGTGCCGTGGTTGTTTCCGCGTCTGGCATTGAGGTAATAAAGGGAAAAGAAACGCTCACTGAGTATCGTTTTAATACCCGGGAAGTCGCCCATTATTTCTGTTCAGTCTGTGGCATCTATACATTCCATCAGAGTCGTTCCAACCCTGAACAATATGGCGTTAATGTGGCTTGCATAGCCGGCGTATCGCCATTTGATTTTTCTTTTGTCAAGGTAACGGATGGGATTCATCACCCGAAAGATGGGGGCGAGGGTGGTGTGGCCGGTTATCTGTCCTATGTGGCAAAATAGTGTCCAGTGACTGGTTAGCGGGTGAGTTTCTCTCTTCTGAATGTAGCTTCCCTGTCACGGCAGGCGACAATGAGCACTACGGCGCTTCCGTTTCGGCGCTGAAATCCAGTTTTTCCGTCAGGCAAATCGAAAGCAGGCGAGTATTTTCCTCACTCGCCCGTACAAACGTGTGCGGCATAGTGCTGTCGATATAGGCACTGTCTCCCGGGCGTAACACCAGTGGGGCATACAGCAGGGTATGCACAATGACTTTCCCCGATAAAACATAGATAAACTCTTCTCCTTCATGCTCCGACCACGCATCCCGTGGCGGTAATTCACGCGTTTCAATCTCCATCACTACCGGGATCATGCCTTTCACCAGCAGTTCCGTCGCATGTACTTCGTAGTGAAACCAGGGGTTAGTGAACATCAGCCCTTTACCCGCCAGCGTGTAGGTACGGCGGCCCTGTATCGCTGCCGGAGGGAGCGGAAGATGCGGTAATTCTTCGGCAAACAGTTCTGCCAGTGAGTAATCAAAAGCACCGGCAATTTTGGCGATGGTATCGAAAGAGGCTGAAACCTGACCTTTTTCAATTTTTGACAGGGTGGAGATCGATACAGCACTGACTTCCGCGACCTGTTCCAGCGTCAGCTCACGCGCCAGGCGAATTGCTTTAATACGAACACCGAAATCCTTTTCGTTCGTCAGTGCGGCGCCCAGACCGGTTGTTTCGTGCTGTCTTGAAGTTTGCATCTGAGTCAGTGTCCTTAGAAAAGAGATGAGGGGAAATAGTTTCTCATATATGACAAAAATTCTCCCATAAGAAAAATGTATTAGTTATGCGATAGCAGGGTGCGTAGTTTAAGAAAAAAGCGGAGGCGCTATGTCAAACATTACCGTGGCCTGTATCACACTTCCTGCATTTTATGATAAAGCGCGAAATCTGACTCAGTTGCTGGCCTGGATGGAAAAGGCGGCGGATGCTGGCGCCGATTTAGTGGTATTTCCCGAGCAAATTCTGCAGGGCTATTTGCCTGATACCCTGAACTGGAACCGTGACGCCGTGGCCTGGCAATTAGCACAGGCTGAAGTGATTCCGGATGGTGACAGTGTTCAGGCGCTTTTACAGCAAGCACGGCACGCTGGTTTACATGTGGTGTTTGGTATGACTGAGCGTCATCCCGTGCATGGAGAAGTGTTGTTCAACAGTGCTGTCTTAGCGGGCCCGGAAGGGCTTATCGGGGTCTATCGCAAAGTTCACCAGCCGGGCGATGAGAAACATGTGTATTACCCGGGCAACGATTTCCCGGTGTTTAATACACCGCTCGGGCGTATTGGCATGCTGATCTGTTACGACAAAGTGTTCCCGGAAAGCACGCGTGAACTGGCCTTGAAGGGCGCTGACATCATGATCATGCCAACGGCATGGGGATATGGCGGCGATTTTCGCGCGGGCAATGCTGATCCGATGGTTGACAGATACACCCTGTTCGGCCGCGTTCGCGCCCTGGAAAATCAGTGCTGGATGCTTGAGTCAAATCTGTGCGGGCGCCACGGTAATCTTCATTATCATGGTCACAGCCGCATTATTAATCCCATGGGTACCATCGTTGCCGACACTGGCGAGCAGGAAGGGATGGCACTCGCCACCATGAATGTACGCGAGGAAATACAGCGTGCGCGCACGACCGACTATATCGGTTATCACTTCTTAAAAGATTATGTTCCGGTCAATGCGCCACCATCACCGTTAACGGTGTTTAACCGCCATACACAGCCTTTGGGAGGTCAGGATGAGTAAAGTTCTGGAAGCCGCCGGGATCAACAAAGCCTGGCCGACGGCAGGCGGTCTGGTTACCGTGCTGAATAATCTCAATTTTCATGCGAATCGCAATGAATTCGTTTCGTTTGTCGGCCCAAGCGGCTGTGGCAAATCAACGCTGTTCAACATTATCACCGGTTTGCTGATGCCGGACAGCGGCAGCATTGTGCTGAAAAACCGGGAGACTACCGGCACGCCGTCACCCGAGCTCGGTTATGTGCTGCAAAAGGATCTTTTGTTTCCGTGGCGTACCGTGATGGACAACGTGATCCTTGGGCTGGAAGTGCGCGGGGTAGCGAAGTCAGCGGCGCGCGAGCGGGCGAGAAAACTTTTTGAGCTTTATCATATGCAAGGATATGAGAAGAAGTATCCGTCACAGCTGTCAGGTGGGATGCGACAACGCGTGGCATTGATGCGCACCATGGTGACCGACCCGGAAATCATCCTGATGGATGAAGCCTACAAAGCGCTGGATTATCCACTGAAAATCGCCCTGGAAAGCGAACTGCTTAGCGTAGTGAAAGAGCAGCAGAAAACAGTGATTTTCATTACACATGATATTGAAGAGGCGGTGACGCTGTCGGATCGGGTGTACGTGATGAAAGCGCACCCTGGCGAAATCGTACAGGAAATTAAGATCGATCTTGGCATCAAAAGCCGTTCAATCCCTGAGCGCCGCCTGGCGCCGCGTTTTAACGAATATTACGAACATATCTGGCGCAGCATTGGCGCACAACCCGTTGCCGTTAACTGATTTATATGAGGAATGTATGGTGATGAACACAGTTTCACCACGTCCTGCCATGACCAGCCGTTCGGGCCGCTCATCAGGCGAGTCCTTTTTCCGAACGGCCAGCGCCCGACGTTACACCCTGATCACACTGCAAGTCGCCATTGTCGCCTGTTTGCTGGGCGGCTGGGAATGGGGGGGACGCAACGGCAGTATCAATCCGTTTCTGTTTTCCAGTCCTTCACAAGTGTGGGACGTGCTGGTAACGCGCTTTCAGTCTGGTGAGATGCTGACTGACCTTCGGGTCACCGCCAGTGAAACGTTGATCGGTTTTACCGTCGGCGCCATTGGCGGCTCAGTACTGGGTTTGCTGTTGTGGTATTCACGATTTATCTCTGATCTGGCGGCGCCATTTATTGCCGCAATTGGCGCCATTCCGGTCCTGGCCATCGCGCCGATTACCATTATCTGGTTCGGTACCGAAATGTTGTCAAAAGTGGTGATTGTGGCGTTTTCCTGCATCGTGGTGTCATTGACCACGTCGTATAAAGGGGCATTACGGACTGATGCTGACCTGATCAATTTGCTGCGATCATTTAACGCCGGACGTAGCACGATTTTTATCAAACTGGTGGTGCCGTCCGCGATGCTGTGGGTGCTCTCTGGTCTGCGTCTGAATGTTGGATTTGCGCTGGTCGGCGCGATTGTCGGTGAGTATATCTCTTCCGATAACGGTGTTGGCCATATGATCCTGTTGGGCAGTTCCAACTTTGGTATGAATATTGTACTGGCCGGTATTGTACTGGTCATGCTGATGATGTTGTGTTTCAACGCGCTGGTGGCGTTTATCGAACGCCTCATTCTCTCCTGGGACAGGAAATAATCATGAAAACATGTCGTCTTCACAGTTTCTGTGCAGCACTTTCTTTGCTCTCTCTCAGCACCGCCGTGCTCGCCGCTGAGACGCCAGTAAGAATTAACCAGGCTTTCCAGTCATTGCTTTATTTGCCGTTGTATGTGGCGCAGGAGCAGGGATTTTTTAAACAGCAGGGTGTGACGGTAAACATCAGCACTGCCGGGGGCGGCTCGCAATCCTGGGCGGCAGTCATTGGCGGTTCGGCTGATTTCTCGATTCAGGATCCGGTATTTGTACCGAAAACCCGTGAAAATGGCGGCCTGGGCATTGTGGTTGCCGGGGTACAAAATGCGCCGACGGTGTTTATTTTTGGTAAGGACGGCGCCTCGTTGCAAAACAATCTGACGCTGTTGTCGGGTAAGCGCGTAGTGACCAGCCCGGAGCCAGACACCACATGGGCGTTCATGAGCTATCTGATCAAACAAAATAATCTGAAAGATGTGAAGCTGGTACATGTTGCCATCGGCAACGAAATTCCGGCGGTGGCCGCCGGGCGTGCTGATTATGCGTTGGCGGTTGAGCCGCAAGTCTCCATGGCTGAGCAACAGAATGGTTTGCACGCCGTGTATTCCTTTTCCGGCGCTCAATCCTGGTATCCATTTGCCTTTTCCAGTCTGACCACGACACAGCAATATATCGATAAAAAACCACAGGCCGCGCAGGCAGTGGTCACCGCCTTCGAACAGGCATCGCGTTTCATCTATAAACATCCTGATGAGGCCGTGGTCATTGCCCAAAAATATTTTCCAGCGCTGCCTGTCGAACTGGTGAAGAAAGCAGTACAGCGTGAGATTGATGCTAAAGGTTATCCGGAAAATGTGCTGATATCGCAGAAAGCCTGGGATAACAACATGAATATCGCGTTGTACGCAAAAAACATCAAAGCGTATCCGTCGGAGGCGACCTCGTATCAAAACAACGTGAATACTGCGCTGGCCACTAAAGCCAAAGAAAGGGTTGATGCGATGGGTGAAAAATAAGGCGCCATTATGAACGATGAAATGATGATGAGATTTGCCATGGTTCAGTCTTATTGCAACGCCGATACTGAGGCGTTGCAACCCTTACTGGCCGATGTTAGCCGGCGTGCTCGTGGCGTGACCGTATTTGCTGACAGCCAGTTTTCACCAACGCTGTTGCCCGCCACCGCATGGGTTTCGCCGTTGCATCCACCGGCCGCGCATTTATTACCGGTAGGTGAATGATGAGCATTCTTGATCTCTCGATGCTGACGCTGGGGCAACGTTTACGTCGCCGTCAGCTCAGCGTACCGGAACTGGTCGATGCGTGTCTGGAACGGGAAGTGGCGACGCGGGACCTCAATGCGTTTAACGAAGTCTACCGCGTCAAGGCGCAACATCTGGCCCAGGCCAGCCAGATCATGCTGGAACAAGGGTATGATCTGGGGCCGCTGCATGGTATGCCGATCGCGATTAAAGCAAATATCAATCTGGCTGGCGAAGAAATGCATGCGGGCAGTAAAGTGCTGAGTGGTTCAATTGCGCAGCAGGACGCCAGCGTGGTACTGCGCCTGAAGCAGGCGGGCGCCATTATCATTGGCAGCACTAACATGCATGAGTTTGCCTGGGGCGGCACCACTAACAATCCGCATTACGGCGCCAGCAGTAACCCGTGGGATGAGGCGCGGATCCCCGCCGGATCGAGTGGCGGCTCGGGCGTGGCAGCCTCGGTGCGCAGTGCACTGGCTGCACTTGGCACGGATACCGGGGGCTCAATTCGTCTGCCAGCGTCAATGAACGGCATTACCGGTTTACGCCCCGGCGTGGGGCGTTTAGCCACGGACGGTATCTTCCCGCTCGCCACCAGCCTTGACACGGTCGGACCGCTGGCACGCTATGCCGAAGAATGTGAAGTCTTGTTTAACGTGCTGAGCGGTCAGGCTAATGCCGGCATTTTACAACCGCTTCCTGACCTGCGCGGACTACGGGTTGGTTTACTGGAAGATCAACACCTTGCGGTTCAGCCGGGGGTCGCATCGGCTTACCAGTCGATGGTGGCATGGTTTAGTGCGGCAGGGGCCCGGTGTGAGACGGTGACATTCAACGGTCTTGAGCAGGCGGTAAATGCGCTGGTGTTGATCAATCTGGCCGAACCGTCGTCACTCCACGCGGCCTGGTTGGTTGAAAAGCCTGAGGAATACGGTTCCGATGTGCGCCTGTTGCTACAAGCGGGGATGGGTATCAGCGCGGTGGAATATTTGCAGGCGCAGCGTTATCGCACTGATTTACGTCAACAGATGATGGTGCGGTTGCGTGATGTTGAGGTGATTTTGATGCCGACCTTACCGTTTACTGCACCGTATAAAGGACAGGAGCAGGTTCGTGTTGGCGATCGCGACGACAGCGTTCTGACCGGTAATATGCGCTTCAATGCACTGGCAAGTTTGGCGGCGCTGCCGGGTATCAGCTTGCCAGCCGGTTTTGATGGCGATGGTCTGCCGGTGGGAATGCAACTGGTCGGCAGAGACGGTAGCGAATCGCAACTTCTGGCGCTGGGACGTTTATTTCAGCAACAACACGATTTTCATCAGCGTATGCCAGACAGGCTGCGGGTATGAAATCGTTATTGCCGCGTGATGTGCTGATTCTACTGTTAGTTGTCTGTGGCTGGGCCTTTAACGTGATTGCGATGAAACTGGGGCTTCTCGAATTACCGCCTCTGTTTATGCTTTGTCTGCGTTTTTTGCTGGTGGCGGCGATTCTGGTGCCTTTTTATGCGATTACCCGCCACCAGCTACCGTGGATTCTGCTGCTGGCCTTCACCTTCGGCTTTGTCCATTTCGGTATGATGGTGTCAGGTATGCAGAGCGCCGACGCGGGCAGCACGGCGGTATTGATCCAAATAGGGACGCCTGTTGCCATGATCATGGCAGCGGTGTGGCTGAAAGAAACACTGACGCTGCAAAAAATTATCGGCGTCATTGTGGCATTTTCCGGTGTGATAGTGCTGTCAGGGAGCCCGTCGCTCAGTAGCTGGCATGGTACGGTGATGTTGCTGATTAGCGCCAGCGGCTGGGCGCTGAGCACCATCCTGATTAAACGCGCACCCGCGATTCTCCCCCTGGCAATGACCGGATGGATCTCATTTTTTTCTGTACCCATGTTGGCGTTAGCTTCATTTACGCTCGAACAGCATCAGATAACGTTATTGCTGCATGCGGGATGGCGTGGCTGGCTTGGGGTGGGTTACAGCGCGTTAGGATCGTCGGTACTGGCTTATTCATTATGGTACGGGTTGCTGAAACGTTATCCCGCTAATCAAATTTTGCCGTGGTCGCTACTGAGTCCCGCACTGGCGGTCATCATGGGTTCAGCCATTCTCGGCGAAGATTTAGATGAAGGAAAATTAATCGGAACAGCGTTGATTGTGGGGGGGATTCTGATTGCGATAATTCCACTCAGGGCGGCAGTGGCATTGGTGAAATTGGACGGCTAACTTATATTTGACCGTTGCTGGTTATCGATACCGGTGTGGCGGTCAGATTACCGCTGGTTTAAATCCTGCTTAGCCCACAGATGTTTACCTGGGCGATTTTTCCACCGCACGGTATTTCGCTTCGTTCAGTATCCATTTGGCAAACGTCTGGATCGCACCTCCACGCAATCCGACAGGTTCAGGGAGCACCAGGCAAAAAGTCTTGTCGATGGTTTTCACCTCAGGCCATGGCGCAACCAGTCGGCCCTGTACAAGTTCAGATTCAATATACAGACGAGGTACCAACGCAACGCCAAGGCCAGCCAATGCGGCTTCGATCAGCATCGCATGAAGATCGTAGCGCGCACCAATTGCGGGATTAGTCAGCGTGATCCCGGTTTGCTGGGAATAACGTTGCCAGGCATCCGGGTTCTGCCGTCGGTGCAGGCGTGGCAGCGTGTCCAGTGCTGTTAACGCGTTGCTATCTTGCAAAAGCGCGGGATGGCAAACCGGAACCAGCACCTCTTGCAATAACCGATACGTTCGCATTCCTGTCCATGCCGGATGTTCGAAATGAATTGCGGCATCGAACCCACTTCCGGCAAGGACAAAGGGCTCCAGTCGTTCGGAAAGATGCACCGAGATATTCGGATACGTTTGCCGGAATCGTGCCAGACGGGGGATCAGCCAGCGCAGGGCAAACGTTGGGATGGTGGCAATGTCGAGGCTGGCACCGTCGTCCGGCTGCCCCATCAGGGACTGGCTGTCGTGCTCCAGTCGGTCAAGTGACTCCCGAACCTGCGCCGCGTAGCGTTCTCCGTTGGGCAGCAGACGAACGCGATTCCCACTACGCTCGAACAGCGTCACCGCGAGAAAGGCTTCCAGCCGACCGATCTGACGGCTGATGGCGCCTTCGGTCAGCGCCAATTCATCGGCGGCGCGAGCAAAACTGCCATGCCGGGCGGCTGCTTCAAAAGCCATCAGTGCAGAATTACTGGGGATCTTACGGCGCATGAGGACCTCTAATACCAGCTTGATGTTTGATCACTGAACAATACCAAAAAATCGGTTTGTAAGCGATAATCAGACAAATATCATGACGTAACATCAATAAAGACGCGGAGGCGCTAAGGCCACCAATCAGGAGTGATCTGATGATTTACACCGTTGAATGCCACTTTGCCGATCCGAGCAGCGTGGACAGATTTTTATCGCCAGCAAACGTTGCCAGCGCTTATTTCGGGGAGCAGATTCCATACATCACAACGCATCAGCGCATTGAGCGTCGGTTACCCTGTCTATCTTGCCAGGCTATACGGCGTCAGACATTTATGCACGAATATGCACGAAACTGATTTTTTGCCAGGAACAATATGATGAATAACTTAACATTGCCCAGCCAGCAGGTCGGCGAATTTTCGCTAACAGCCATCAGCGACGGCTATCTTTCCACTAGTCTGGATTTGCTCTCCAATATCGATCCAACTGATGCCGTCAGGCTACAGAAAGCCGCAGACATCGGCGACCCGTCTTCGATTCATATCAATTGTTACCTGGTGCGCGGGCGCGGGCATACTATCCTTATCGATGCAGGGGCAGGGGGATTAAAGCAACGCACTGGGGAGTTGAGAGCCAATCTCTCGAGGGCAGGAGTGCAACCCTGCGATATTGACACTGTTCTTTTGACCCATGCGCATCCTGATCATATCGGCGGGCTGGTTGATGCTTCGGGGGAGATTGCCTTCCCCAACGCCGAACTGGTTGTCCACCACAGAGAGATTGCCTTCTGGAAAGACGATGGCCATTTCAGCGGCGCAAGTGAGCGAGCTCGCGGCAACTTTTTGTTTGCCCGCAAGGTGTTTGATAAGTATCGGAACAGAACGCGGACCTTCATCGGCGGCGAGGTACTGCCCGGCATTAGTGCGGTGCCGCTTCCCGGACATACTGCCGGACATTCCGGATATCGTCTCGAATCTGCAGGTGATAATCTGTTGGTCTGGGGAGATATCGTCCATTTTCCTCAGATTCAAATTGTGCATCCCGAGGTATCAATTGCATTCGACCAGGACCCGCTTCTCTCTGCTTCCACACGATCAAGACTTCTCGATGTCGTCAGTTCGGATAACCTTCTGATCGCCGGTATGCACCTTGGCGAACTCGGCTTTGCACACATCAGGCGGACAGGGAAGCGTTACCATATCGATTACGAAACGTAAATGACAGGCGCCGGGCTTGTCCCCGGATCTCACCTGGTGGGCCTCTACGTCACTCTCACTCCATGTTCTGTTCGTGGCGGTCACTATCTCCGTCCTGGATTGGGTGCCATGTGGATAATCACAGTGGAAAGAGGGCGGGTTCTGGTTAGTTGATTGTGCCAGTGGCCGCAATACGAACGCTGAATCAATATTTGACTGATCAGTAAAGTATAAGCTAAATTCAGTACCCGGAATGTGACATACAGGCCCCAGGAGACCTCATATGAGCGATGAAGACACCCGCGCTAGTGTAAGAAACTTATTCACCACGATTGGACGTGGCACGGACCCGGTAGATATTGCTTTGTTATTTAGCGAGGATGTCGATTGGTTTATTGCAGGCGACACCGCATCCGTTCCCTGGATTGGGCGCAAGGTGGGCAGGCAAGGCGTTGCTGAGTTTTATCATCAAGTCCGGGGGTTACTGATATCTGAACGCGTCGAGATCACCGACATATTAATCAATGGGAGCCGCGCTGTGGCGCTTGGTGAGCTGGCTTCACGCGTCAGAAGTACAGGTAAACTGATTGAGACAGAATTTGCATTTGACCTCATGGTCAGGGATGGGCTGATCACTCGGTGCCACATGCTGGAGGACAGTTTTGCTGTGGCGCTCTCGGTTGTTTAAACACCCCTGGCGGCATTTCGGTTTGTATGATCGCCGGCGCCTTCAGAGGTAAGTGAGAATCCCTTATGAGCGGCAGACCCAGAGAATTCGACGATACTGCAGTAATCGAAGCTGCGATGGATGTCTTCTGGTCCAACGGCTACGAAGCCAGTTCAACCCAGGCGCTGTGTGAACGTACCGGCCTTGGTCGTGGCAGTCTGTACCACGCCTTTGGCAGCAAGCAGAAGCTCTATGAGCAGGCGCTACGGCACTATCAGGAACTGGGGCTGGCGATTCAGACCGGGATACTTAACGGTTCTGGCACCGCGAAAGAACGGCTCAGGGCGTTGCTGCAATGGGGCGTGGAGGCTGATCTTGATCCCAGTAAACGTCGTAGCTGCATGGCACTGTTCTCGGCGATGGAACGCAGCAGCAAAGACGCGGTGATCGACCAGATCAATCGCACCTATGTCACCAGACTGGAAGCTGCCCTGTGTCATGTCATCATTGTCGGCCAGCGAAATGGTGAACTCTGTAACGACCCGCCCGCGCTGGACGTGGCCCGTACCTTCCTCGCCAGTTACTATGGATTACGCATTCTGGGGCAATCCATGCCGGATCGCACTTTCCTTGCCGATGTGCTGGAAGGGACGATAGCCAGGCTCTAAGAGAAGATGAGCTATCACCGGTCTGCGGGCGGGTTATTTTTACTTTGCTTCAACCGAGTCGCTGCCGCAACCTTGAGCAAACGCTGAAATGTCGGACATTGCGCATGACGGGGATCTGTGCATTCCGCTGCATGGCGCAAGCCCTCGCTCATGGCCCGCAGGCGTTTTATGGTCGTGTCGATTTCATCTGCTTTAGCCAGGAGTACATTTCTGTCTACCTGTGGTGTACCGGCAGGCGAAAGCATGGCATGAATATCATCCAGCGAAAAGTCGCCGTCCTGCCCAAGCGTAATGAACGCCAATTGATCGAGCACATCGGGTGCAAAACGCCGCCGTTCGCCTGCGGAGCTGATCGTCTGGATTAAGCCCTTCTTTTCATAAAACCGTAGTGTGGAGGCCGGTATGCCGGTATGCCGGGCGACTGATCTGCCCTTGATTTAGTGCCCACCTTGTTTTCAAATGCGTCACCGAAAGCGAGGTTACTATGACGAGACAACAATATACCCCGGAGTTCAAGCGCAGGGCGGTAGCGTTACTGC
>JAATFO010000153.1 GCA_015655145.1 Enterobacterales bacterium
AGCATTCATAAACTGATTTACCCGTTCCAGTAATTGCCACATATACCGACACTGATGATTTCTCGTTACGGTTTCGTGTAACGACAACCACTACCGTTCTATCGGATTCAGCCACGGCGAATACGTTGGCAGGAACAACAACCGGAACTTCGTGTTTTTCTCCAGCCAGCGTTCTACTTACCGGTTCAAACGACACTATCACGGCTAACGGCATCAGTTGTTGCCATCAGATCCTTAAGGGGTCGATGATCGGGAAAAACATCTGGCAGAGATACGTTATACGGTGTTGAGACTATTACTGCGTTAGCATCACCAGAACCAGAACCGTTTCCCGTACCACTGGATCACAATAAAATAATATTATTCAGATAGTTAATCGCCACGACTGTTTTTCACATATTCGACGATTGCATCGTATTGAGCACCTTCAATAAAATTGGTTATCGACATAAAGGCAATTTTACCGTTGTCATGCAACTTCTTCGCCCGATCAAAAAGCTGTGCATGAGTGACTATCATGTCGACATCATGCGGAATTTCTTCGATTTTGGTATTCCGGACCTCAATATCAAGCATGGCCTTCTTCAGCCTTGCTCGCAGAATGGACGCTCCCATGGCGCTGGAACCCATGCCGGCATCACACGCTACGATGATTTTGCGGATCGTGGCACGGTGAACCTGCTCCACTGCCTGTTGGTTAAGGAAAGCGCTGGCTTGCGGGGCAGCATTAGCCAATTCCGGCGAGTTCGATTTTTCCGGGCTCTTGTCCAGTTTAAGCAGTACCGCCGCGACGGCGAAAGCCACCGCCATACCGGCGAAAAAGCCAACCAGATTGCCCAGCATTGCGCCTTTAGGTGTCATTACCAGCATCGCGAAAAAGCTGCCCGGCGACAGCGGAGCAACAGTGCCGCCGCCCAGTATCAGAAAACAGGTCAGCGATGTAGTAATCCCGGCCATTGTGGCGAATACCAGCACCGGTTTCATCAGTACAAAAGGGAAATAGATTTCGCCAAGGCCACCCACACCCGCTATCAATGCGGCGGCAGGTGCTGTTTTCTTCGCCATCCCTTTACCGAAGAATGAAATAGCCAACAGTGTGCCCACCGACGGCCCGCAGTTGGCATCTACCAGGAACAGCACCGATTTCCCATGTTCGGCCACCTGTTGTAACCCCACCGGGCTCATAATCCCGTGGTTAATGACGTTATTTAAAAAGAGCAGTTGAGCCGGGGCGACAAAAATCGACATCAGCGGCAGTACGCCATGGACGGTGCTCCAATTGACGCCGGCTGAAAGTCCATGAATCAGTTCTGATATAGCCGGACCGATGACCAGATAACCCAGCAGCGTGATGACAAGGCCGACGATCGCCATGCTGAAATTACTGATCAGCATTTCAAACCCTGCACTGAATCGGCCTTCCAGAGACTGGTCAATCTTTTTCATCAGCCATGCGGTAAAGGGACCGATAATCATAGCGCCACCGAGCATAGTGACATTGGAACCAATGATAATACTCATCGTAGCCAGCATGGCGATGGCTCCGCCCCGTTTCCCATAAATGATATGACCGCTGGTAAAGCCCACTAACAGCGGCAGTAGGTAGGTTAACATCGGACTGATCAACGCGCCCAGATGCGGATTGGGCATCCATCCGTCAGGAGCGAACAACACTGTAATCAGGCCCCAGGCGATAAACACGCCGATATTAGGCATGACCATTCCACTCAAAAAGTTCCCAAATCGCTGAACCCTAACGAGGAACGATTTTTTTCCACCTGTTTGTTTAGTATGATTTATCAGCATCGCTTTCGGCTTTCGCTCCATTCTCAGGATAATAAGAGCTTCTCTCATTCTGATTGATAAAATTTATCTCGACTTTCCACCTGAGATATTAATAATCGTACCTGTGATATAGCTGGAATGATCTGAGACCAGATAACTGACCAAGTCTGCTAATTCATAATGTTCTCCTGGCCGACCGAGAGGTATAGAACCGGTATAATCATCATCTATTTTTTGGGGATCCCAGCCACGGGTATACGCCAATGCACGATAATTTTCGTCATTATTCATATTAGTCCGTTTATTAATTCCTGGCGCTATACCTACCACGCGAATACCAAATTTCCCCAGTTCTTTCGCCCAGGAACGAGTAAAGCTGTTCAGGGCGCCTTTGGTTGCGGAATAAATACTTTGTCCGGATGATCCCTCAGTTCCAGCTTCGGAAGAAATATTCACTACTGTTCCTTTACCGTTATCAATCATATGCCTCACTACTGACTGAGTACACAGGAATGGCCCTTTTTGATTGACGTTAACGATAAAATCAAAATCTGCCTCGGTGGCTTCGTATTGATTGTCCCTTTTATAATAGTCCACCAATAAACGCGGGCGGTTAACACCGGCATTGTTAACCAGCGCATCGATATGATGATATTCACCCAATACAGTGGCTATCATTGCATCGACATCCGTCTTATTGGCGATATTGCATTTAACTAATAAAGAAGCATAGTTTTTCGCTTTTTCATCTATGTTCAAATCGCATACCACGACCGTCGCATTATTGGCATGTAAGGTTTTCGCAATTTGCGCACCGATTCCCGACATACCACCGGTGACGATAACCACTTTTTTCTCTAAATCAAGCCAGCCTGGAGTATTCATTACATTGGTCCTATTCTAGATTTGCATGGAATTTCCACAAATTATGCATGTCGATATTCCTGTCATGCACGATCATCAGGGCAATGGTATCGCCCAGTAGTAATAACGCCTGTTCAAACAGGCTGGTCATCGGTTGTATTGAGCGCACTTCATCCTGCCGATCCAGTTTTGTTTGTACCGGAATCCTGACAAAAACATCGGTATATCCCCGCATCGTGCTGTCGGGATTAGAACCTATATGCGCCACGGTGGCGCCAAACGAACGGGCTTTTTTGGCTATGCCCAACGGAAACATACTCTCGCCGCTGCCGGAACCAACAATGAGCAAATCGTTACCCGTAATGGCAGGTTCGGTGATTTGCCCGACGATATAGGCTTTAATCCCCAGATGCGCCAGGCGTTTAGCAATGGCTTCCAGAGAAAGCAAAACTCTCCCCACACCGACAAAAAAAACTTGGTCAGCCTGCTGAATATGCCCGACCAACGCCAGTACATCGTCGGCAATGATGCTGCCCATGGTATTTCCCAATTCTTTAATAATCGCAGTTTCAGTCTGGTAATAGTCCATCGTTGTTTGTCCCTTTCATCTGAGTTAAATACTGACCGACATTTTCAACTTGCCGTTTTCTATTGAGCTATCCAGCGCTTTTTTATTTTCCTGCAATGAACGACCAGGAATATAAAGACTGGTGCTGCCAAGCACCAGGTTGGTCGCTCCGGCATGAATGAGCTGAGGAATACTTTCCAGTGAGACTCGGCCGTCAACCTGAATTTCGGTAGCAAGTTTCCTTCTCCGAATTAAATCGGCGAGATCAGATATTTTTTTCTCTGAATAAAATACCTGTTTTTCTCCCGCATCGCCCGCAAAGCCTGGGTTGATCAGCATCAATAGCACCTGGTCGAGCTGAGGTAGCAGATAATCCAGGCAAGAAAGAGATGTTGCCGGATTCAGTGCCAAACCCGCTCGTACACCATTTCGTTTGATTAAATTCACCAGACGGTCTGCATGCAGACTGGTTTCATAATGAAAAGAAATCTGCTGAACGCCAATAGCAAGAACCTGTTCAATAAACCAGTCGTTATTGGTAGACATAATGTGAACATCAAAATCCAGGGTAGTTTTTGCCCGGAGCCTTTTGATTGTGTCGATACCCAACGGCATACTGGGGCTAAATGAAGCATCAATCACATCAATATGCAGTGCATCTATGCCAATGTTTTCCAACTCTTTGACCGATGTTTCCAGGTTAAGTAAATCCGCGCACATAATTGATGGCGAGGTAATAATTTTCTTATTCATTACGGATTCCTTCTGAAATATTATTAGCCGATTTATTCTTTTGGTTAAACAGGTTGTCTCTGTAAAACGGTATTCCGCCAAACCTGAAATAAGGGCATGTTGCAAAACTTCAAGAATTTGAGGCGCATCCTCTCACAGGACAAATAGGCGCACCTTAAGCCCCGGTTTTATGCCCTGTACCATTAGATTTAGTAGACTGCGCGCATTTACCTGTTTTCGTCCCGGAGGGAATGGCTAATTCTTACCTCACTCTTAAAAGGCCTGGTGATCTGTGTAATTTCATTATGATACGGGGTATCATCTCGTTGTTTAACGAACGGATGCCCATCCTTTGTAATGTGCAACATTATCAGCGGTTATAAGCTTCGGATCGATCAGTACCTTTGTCTCTGCGGGCTTCTTGCCCTGAAAGATATCAAGAGCCAGATTGAAAGACTGTGCCGCCATAGCATAAGGATCCTGGGAGGCCGTCGCCTTAATCAGGCTATTACCACCTCTGAGCATCTTTTCTACATCCGGCGCACCATCGACAGAAACGATGATGAACTCGTTTCTGTCGAGTTGCTTCGCTGCCAGATCACCGCCAATCGCTCCGGGGTCATTGGCGGAGAAAACGCCGTCGATATGATCATGCGCGGTCAGTATGCTTTGCATGACTTTGAGCCCGCCGTCGCGGCTACCCAGAGTGTTCTGGTTCGCGATGATCTTCATCGCCGGATATGCTGCAAGAATGCTTTTGCAACCGTTGATCCGGTCGATCACTGCAGAAACCTGAAGGGCGTTGAGGAAGGCAATATTGCCTTTGCCGCTGAGTTTGTCAGCGAGGTATTGGCAAGCGATTTCACCTGCTTTGACGTTGTTCGTTGAAACGCTCACATCCGCATTACTTGCCGTTGTGTCAAAAGCGGCTACGATCATGCCGGCATTCTTTGCCTTCTGAACGGCGGGTACGCTTGCCTTTGGATCGACGGGGACGATCATCATGATATCAGTGCCTGCACCAATGAAACTGTCGATCTGCGAGAGCTGCTTATTGAGGTCGTTGTCGGCGTCAACGGCCGTGATTTTTACCTCCGGATTGGCCTTTCTGGCCGCCGCGGTGATGCCGGCGACTGCCGCCACATAGAATGGGTTTCCAAGGCTGACAACTGATATGCCAACACTCTTAACAAGCTTTGCGTCCCTGGCGAATGCGGTTGTAGACAGTAGTGCCAGTGTGGCGACTAAAGCAGCCAGTAACGATCTAAATTTCAATTTCATTGCGTTATCCTCTTAATCAGGTAATTACCTTAATAAATTTGTCCTGAACAACTCAGGTTCGTATGCCACCCCTGGAACGATATCGATCGAGTGCAACTGCACCGATGATGACCAGGCCCTTGATGATGTACTGCCAGATGTCTGAAACACCGACAAGGATCAACCCGTTAGACAGAACAGCGATGATCAGTGCGCCAACCAATGTCCCCCAGACTGAGCCAACGCCACCAACAAAACTTGTCCCACCTAAAATGACGGCGGCAATGGCATCCAGTTCATAGGCCTGGCCAAGCTGAAGGCCATTTGCCGCGTAAAGGCGGGCAGCCGACATGACGCCGCCAAGGCCAGCAAGCAGCCCAGAAGTACCGTAGACGAAAAGCAGTACCTTCCAGATTTTGATGCCCGTCAGACGTGCCGCCTCTGGATTTCCACCGACTGCGTAAATCCAGGTACCAAGAACCGTGCGTTTCAGAATCACCCAGGAAATGAAGATCACCACAAAAGCGATCACCACCAGCCAGGGGATACCGAAGGCGCCGTTGTTGCCGATGAAGGCGAACGACAAATCAGAGTTGAAGACGGTTGTGTCACTCCCAACGAGTCGGGCAATGCCGCGAAATGCCGTAAGCGTGCCTAAAGTTACAATGAAAGGTGGTAGTCTGGCTGCAGAGATGAGTATCCCGTTGAACAATCCGCATACCAGACCTGCAACAAGGGCTGCGGGTATACCCAACATTCCCAAATCCGGCAAAAGACTGGTAACAAGTGCGAACATCGCTGACATCGCCAGGATCGAACCGACTGACAAGTCGATCCCACCAGTCAGGATCACGAATGTCATTCCCGCGGCAAGCACCGTATTGATTGACGCCTGCTGCATGATGATTGACAGATTACTGACCGACAGAAATCGGCCGGTCAGAAGGTGAAATCCGATAGCCAAAATGATCAGGATCGGCAGCATTCCCAATGCCTGTATCACCGAACGAATATTCAGATTCGGTTTGGATGCAGCACGTTGTATCGTTTGACTGTCAAGAGAGTGAGTCATTTTTCTATCCTCCATGGACTTTTACACCGGAACTGCAGTTGCAGTTCCGGTTGAGAAAGCCATGATTTCCTGTTGGCTGATTACACCGTCCGATGCGGAGCGAACTTCACCGCTGATGCGGCCCTGGTTCATGACGAGCACTCGATCGGAGACGCCGACGATCTCCGGGAGGTCGCTGGAGATCAGAATAATTGCAACGTCACGCTGAGCAAGCGCGTCAATAAGACGGTAAATTTCGGACTTGGCGCCGATATCGACTCCGCGTGTCGGTTCATCGAGAATAACGATCTTAGGGTCTGATTCGATAAGACGGGCCAGCAAGACTTTTTGCTGGTTTCCACCTGATAGCGATCCAACGGTGACGGTATCGTTTGCTGCCCGGATACCAAACTCAACGAAGGCTTTGTCGGATCGTTTCGCCGCACTGCTGAAATTCAAGAATCCCAGACGATTTGCGTCGTTAGAAATCACGGAAATATTGACATTTTCTTTGATCGACATGTCGAGGAACAGGCCGAGGCCTTTGCGGTCTTCGGTCAGATATGCGATTCCGGCAGCAATACCGTCGCCTGGACTGCTGATCGTCGTTGCTTTACCATCGATGAAAATCTCGCCCTTCGATGCAGTATCGGCACCATAGATCAACCGTGCAAGTTCGGTTCGCCCGGAGCCAACAAGGCCGGAAAGGCCAACTACTTCCCCGGCCCGGACATCCAGAGAGCAATCATGTACCTTGCGACCATCGGATAACCCGCGCACTGATAAGACAACGCGCGCATAGGCTTTGTCGGCAACATGGGTCTTCTTGTAAAAAGTCGACACATTGCGTCCGACCATCATGGATACTAACGTTTCGGGCGACAGCGCATCCCGATCAAGCGTTCCGACAAGTTCAGCGTCACGTAAGACGGTTACCCTGTCCGACAATGCATAGACCTCTTCCATTCGGTGGCTGATATAGATAATGGCTATGCCTTGATATTTAAGGTCATGAATGACCTTAAACAACCGATCTGCTTCATGGCTGGTAAGCGACGTCGTTGGTTCGTCCATCACCAGTATGCGCGGATTGAAAGAGAGGGCTCTTGCAATTTCGACCATCTGGCGTTCACCGATCGATAATGAGGCAACTAACATTTCCGGCGGAAAATCCAGACCAAGTCGTTCCAGTACGGTAATGCATTTGTCTCTTTGCTTGCTGTTTCGCACGAAGCCAAAGTTTGAATGCTCCACACCGAGGTAGATATTCTGCATAATGGTCAGGTTTGGCGCGAGCGACAGCTCCTGATATATGACCGCAATCCCTGCCTCCTTAGAAGCTTGTGGGTTACCGGGTACGATTGGTCGGCCTGCCACACTAACGGTCCCACCTTCATCTGGCGTGTACGCACCCGACAGGATTTTCATCAGCGTTGATTTGCCAGCGCCATTTTCTCCCATCAACGCGTGCACTTCACCAGCATTGACTGTAAGCGAGACACCAGAAAGTGCTTTGACGCTCCCAAATGTTTTCAAAATGTCGCGCATCTCGAGAATTGGGCCATCGGCAATGTGCTCTTTTGTGACCATAACGTTTCCTCCAATTTATCCAGAGACGTGGGCGATCTCACCAGATGGTGTAGCCTCCATCGATGGTCAGAACGGTACCCGTCATGCCGCTTGACGCCGGTGAAGCAAGGAACAGATTTGCCGAAGCAACTTCTTCCGGTTCAACCATGCGGTTCATGGGCGTGCCTGCCATCCAGGGAACGGAATAGGTCGGATCAAGGAAGTTAATATTCGACATCGTGGTATTGACATATCCGGGAGCTACGCAGTTGACTCGCACATTTCGAGTGGCCCATTCCCCGGCCAACGACTTTGTCAGGTGATGAAGGGCCGCCTTTGAAGCGTTGTACTGAACCTGCCGCTGTGGTTTGTTGGATATCAGGCCCGAAATTGACCCGACGATGACTATTGCTCCTTTGTTGCGCGAAAGCATATGTTTGCCGAATGCCCGGCATGTCCAGAAAGTGCCGTTGAGGTTCACATCAATAACTCGATTCCAGGTGGAGTCCGGCATTTCTTCGGCGGGTGTATCAGGCCATGCGATGCCTGCATTAGCGATAAGGATATTGACAGGGCCGATATCACGATTAATACGTTCGCTGACTTCGGTACAAGCTTCGGACTGAGTAATATCCAGCAGGGCATAGCGCACATCGTAGCCATCACGTTTCAACTTCTCAGTGGCAGCGAGCAGGGCAGCTTCGTCTTGTCCCGATATCACCACACGAGCGCCGGCTTCCGCCAGTGCTTCTGCCGTCGCCAGACCAATGCCCTTGCCGCCGCCAGTGACGAAAGCAATGCTTCCGTTAACACGTGTTTTGTTCAAATACATTTTCGTCTCCATAAATTTGACGTTGTCTGGTGTGGCCAAATTCCCGTTGCACGGGGCACAGTGCGAACATGTGATCGCAGGTTTGCCCGTACTAAAAGTCGCAAGCGTCGTCATCCGGGCAATGGGTATTTTGTCCAGAACATACATGGATGCACGCACTGGCTCATCCATTGGATAACTGATAACGACATAAACAAAAAAGCACCGGGTCTGGCGTGTAATGTCCTGGAATTATTAATAATAAAATCTTCAATTATACCGGTCATGCCTGTTCTTTACTTTCAGCCAATAAAACACTCATTAGACATGCGATATAAAATATGATTTATATCAATGCCTGTTTATTGGCGATGGCATACATCGATATGTTTTTAGATATCACCCATAAAATCATAATTAGTTATATCTGGGCACTGAATAACTTTATTAATTTAGACAGCCGATATTGCCACTAGCGCACAGAATAATAGTTAATCATATGCCATGATATAAAACAGCTTAATGAATAATCTATTTTTTTTCATCAGATCCCAAGCAAATTCAAAATCTCTGTCTTATTCGTGGCGTGGCGCATCTTCTGAACGTTTTCTTCTTCCATACAAACGACGGCAATCTGGTTGAGAATATCCATATGGCTACCATTTTTTCCTGCTATACCAATAACGATATGGGCGATATTCTCTTCGCCAAAACTCACGCCCGCCGGAATTTGAATAACTGCAATACCTGACCGGATAATTTCATTTTCCGAACCAGCGATGCCATGTGGTAAGGCCAGATTGTTCCCCAGATAAGTTGAAACCACGTTTTCACGCTGTAGCATATAATCAATATATTTTTCAGTGATATAACCCCTATTGAGCAGTAAATCTCCTGCAGCTCGTATTGCATCCTCTTTCTGGCTGAATGCAGCGTTTAATACGATATTGTTTTCATTGAGGATCGAGGTCATTCTTAAGCTCCTTAGTTCTGAACCAGATAAGTCGATGCTTTTACTCTATGTTAAAAAACCATTACAACCTGGCAATAAAAAAGAGGTTTTAGCCTAATCCTGGCCAGCCCTGTGGACTCTTTCCTGGATGATGTGCTTGGCATCCAAAGCCTGAAGAGCGAGATATCCAACTATACCAAACAAAAAACTCACAATCGCAAGCACAATCGCAATATCAATGAAAAAAACACGACAGGCAATATTTTTAGTTCATAAATTGGACATAATTCACAAAAAACCGCTTAAAAGGAGATCTGACCGGGAAAGAGTTCCACTGGATCAACGATGCTCTTCTCCCCGTCGAGGGCAATTTAAAGGGCATAAACCACGGAAAAAATCTCGAAATGAAAAGGAAATGCATCAAAGTAGGAAGAGGTTAATATTAGTCGTTTGTCGGAGAATGGTTGGTACGGATTATTGAACTGAATGCAACAAGTAAGAGGAACGTATTACTGTTTTGTTTCCGCAGGTGGTGAGAGACATACATTGACTTTTTTTAGCAGACTTTATATTCTCTATATTATTGATGTTACTTATTATCTTTTTGCATGGTGATACGAATGAGCAATTTCCTGACCATTGAGCGAAGAAATAAGCTTGCCCAGATTCTGATCGCGGAAGGTAGCGTTAAAGTTGGTAAGCTTGCGGAAACTTTTGGCGTCTCCACCGAAACAATACGCAAAGACCTTATTTATCTGGATCGTAAGGGAATAGCCACCAAAGGACACGGAGGTGCTATCGCATCAGGCAGTATTTTGACCATTGAGCAGCCACTGGCACGCAAAAACACCGAAAACCTGGATATAAAAAATAGAATCGCGCAGGTTGCTTTACAACTTATTCCGGAAAAAGGTGTCGTTATTCTGGATACCGGCAGTACTATTCAGTGTGTTGCTAATACGCTGGTTATGAGAAGTAAACTCACCATCATTTCAAATGCTATTAATATCGTGCAACCGCTGGCTGGCACCGACAATGATATCTATCTGGTGGGAGGAAAAATCCATTCCAACAGTTTAGCTATGGTTGGCTTGTGGGGAATTAACGTTTTTGAATCACTAAATGCTGACATCGTTTTTCTCGGTACCGACGGACTGCGCGGTCGACATGGCCCTTGCACTGCTTCCTATGAAGAAGCGGAAATCAAAAAAGCCATGGTAAAATGCGCAACCATTAAGGCGGTCGTCAGTGACAGTACCAAATTCAGTAGTTCAGGGTTATTTCAGTATTGCAATTGGTCTGAGATTGACTATTTTATTACCGATCCCGCGATACCCAAGAATGAACTCAAGGACCTGGAGAGCTTGACGGAGGTGATTATCGTTGACTCTCCAGCATGAGATACAAAATGAGTCATGTATGTAATGAGTTGAAGGCCCGCCGCGGGTAATGATTCCGGCTTTCTGATTTGTTATACCCCTTTGCTTCTAATCGCATTTTGTATGCATGCCATCGATGTTGTTTGTCCGGATTGTTCGCCATCTTCGCAGATCGTGCGCGACGGAACTGCTCAGTCAGGGCATAAAGCTATTTCCCTCCGACAGGTGGCGCAGAAACAAAAAGAGCCTGAACATCTGTTCAGGCTCTTCTCTAATATGGCGGTGAGGGGGGGATTCGAACCCCCGATACGTTACCGTATACACACTTTCCAGGCGTGCTCCTTCAGCCACTCGGACACCTCACCGTATTTCTTGCGGTCCACAGGGGACAACGGGGCGCTACTATAGGGAGTCGTAAGGTTACGGTCAAGCAGTATTTTTCCCTTTCCTTATATCCGGTTAAGCCTTAACCAGTACAATAATCATTAACCTCAATACCGGATTTCTCCACCCGGGAACCAGAAAATCAGCGCGCTGATTTTCTGGTGATTTTTGCTGCGCCATCGCCTTCAGATCAGGACTATGCCCGCTCAGGAATAGCGCAAACATTGTCAGGATTTCAACTGATGAGAAAAACGCTTTTGCAATTTTTGCAGCTTAGGCGGGATAACCGCAAGGCAATAGCCATTGCGTTGACCCGCACCTTCCCAGTAGCCTTGATGGTACGCTTCAGCCGGATACCATATCTTGAGCGGCTCAATCGTCGTTACTACCGGATTGGGGTAGTCCTGTTGCGCCCGGGCAATGGCAGCCCGAGCGTCTTGTTCTTGCCCGGGATTCGCCGGAAAAATAGCGGAGCGATATTGTGTACCAATATCATTGCCCTGGCGGTTATGTTGCGTGGGGTCATGGGTGGCAAAACTCACATCCAGTAAATCCCCATAGCTGATTATCTCAGGATCGAATCCAATACGGATTGCCTCAGCATGACCGGTTGCTCCGCTGCACACTTGTTCATAAGTGGGGTTAGCACGGTTGCCGCCGGTATAACCGCTTTCTACCGATATCACGCCAGCCAGCTGGTTGAACACGGCTTCAGTACACCAGAAGCAGCCGCCTGCAATCACCGCATATTCAATAGCCATAGAATACTCCAGAAAGGATAGTAGACATTGTTAACATCAGGCAACTGAGCATACGAGAAATGGCGGCATTTTTCCAACCACCGCAGTTTTCCACGCCAGACGTTATTTATCAGCAACCGCAAATCTTTTTTTGCTTCTTTTATTGGTAGCCCGGCAATAAATATCATTAATGGGGTTGTCGGCCTGTCACATGTGGCACTGTTGGGGCAGCGGTATTATCGGACGACACCTCGGTTGTCTGCGAGAGACGATGTCTTTGCCATACGGACGGATAAACTCTATCTTTGGGGGGGGGGGGGG
>JAATFO010000053.1 GCA_015655145.1 Enterobacterales bacterium
GCCGAGTTTCGCCAGGGCTTCCTGCTGGACAGTCAAATCCTGCTTGTCCGTAGAGCAGCGGGCATAACCAATCTGTATTGCAGTCATAAAGTGTACGTTTAAGGGGCCATGAAAGAGATTGATACCGTACCAGTAATATGAGACAACGTCAGCCGTGATTTTATCTGAAGCACCAAAATTATTTTTTACTGTCCGTTGAACGTCCTCTTACGGACATTATTTTCGGGGTCAGGATGACAACGCGTGGTAAAGCAACAGGCAAAAGTGAACGACTGGCGGTTTTAAACAGTGCTGAGCAGGAAGCGCTGACGAACCTCAGGGGGAAAGCGGTTATGTTTTGTCATCCTGGTTACCTCTCTCAAAGCGTGTAGTCTCCAGGATTACCGGGGCGGTTCAGTATCCACACGAGTTAATCAGGTGAGAATTTCAACTCAGTGTCTTATTTACAAATAAATTTATAAAATTCAATTATTTAATTTATACGCAATCACGGGCTCTACAAAAAAAGTCTTAGCGTGGAATATTTCCCGTTTCCCAGGCGGCCCCCATCTGCTCAACCGGTCACCGGTATCAGCGGGGCAGCGAAGGGGCAAAATCTGAGGTAAGGACGGATAATATAAGCGAAAAATATTATCCGCCAGCCTGTATTTAGCATTAGTGTTAATGACAATTTAAGTGGTTGTTAATGTAAAAGGTCGGAACTATGAAAGTCGCAGTGATCGGTGGTGGCGTCATCGGGGTTTCATGTGCATTACACCTGGCTCGCGCCGGAGCACAGGTGCAGTTATTCACTGAAAAAGAATTAGCATCAGGCGCTTCTGGTCGCTCACTGTCATGGTTAAATGCATCGGGCCCGTGGCCGGCAGACTACTATCATCTCAGAATGGCAGGGATTGATCGTTTCCGCACACTGTATGCTAACAACCCCGATATCAACTGGTTAAAATTCAATGGTGGTATTTTCTGGTCTGATAAAACAAATGAAGTTCAGGAATGGCACGACATTGAACACGCGCGCGGCTATGATTCCCAACGCTTCTCCGCGGCCGATATCGTTCATATCGCTGATAACATTGATCCCACGGCGATAAAAAATACAGGAATTTATAACCCTGGAGAAGGCTGGGTTAATCTCCCTGATCTTATTGAACACACGATGGCGGAATTTATCAGCCTCGGCGGTATTCTCACTGAACATGCAGGAAAAACCGTCCCTCTGCTTGACGCGCAGCATGTGACTAAAGGCGTTATTTCAACCAATAATGGCGAATGCCACTGTGATAAAGTCTTGCTCGCTTGTGGTGCCGCAACACCTAAAATATTAGCTGAATTCGGTGTTGATCTTCCTGATGGTTCAGTTTTATCTATGCTAGCAATTACCCAACCTGCCAATAATACCCCCACGGTAGTTCTGAATACCCCCAGAGTTGCGATACGGCCTCATCCTGGCAATGCGCTGGCCATGGACCACAGTTGGTATGCTGATGACATAAAAGAAGATGCCACCGGTAATTTTTCTGTTCCTGACGCCATCGTGGAAACATTACTTGCTGAAGGAAACCGGATACTAAAAAGTACAACACCGTTAACACTGGCTAACTATAAAGCGGGCTGGAAACCGGTGCCGGCAGATGGTTTCCCCGTTCTGGGCGCGCTACGCGATATCCCTGGAACCTATGTTGCGTTTACCCACTCCGGCGCCACGCTTTCATTAATCATTGGCGAGTTGCTCAGTTGGGAAATTATTAACGGGAAATCTCACCCTATGCTGGCATCATTTCGCCCCAATAGATTCAACACAAAATAAATTTCATTATGAATAAGGTGATGTAATGAAAAAAATCCCCATTGCATTAATGTTAAGTGCTATCAGTTTCAATGTATTTTCAGCCACAGATTTGGCTGAATTAAAACTGGGCATTGATCCAACTTTCCCACCTTTTGAATATAAGAATCCGCAAGGAGAAATAATCGGTTTTGATGTGGAAATAGGGAAATCAATTTGTGAAAAAATAAAAATGAAGTGTGTTTTTATTGAGAACAGCTTTGACGGTTTGATTCCGGCATTGAAAGCCAGAAAATTTGACGCTATTCTTTCCTCCTTATCTATTAATGATGAAAGAAAAAAATCAATTGATTTTTCTTCGCCACTATTTACCACGCCGGCTTATCTGATAACCCGTAAAAACACCAGTTTATCATCCAGTGCCGAGACGCTAAAAGGTAAACGAGTAGGGGTCCAGCAAGGTTCTGTTTTTGAAACATACGCTAATAAGCACTGGCGTGATTACGGCGTCATTATTGTTCCTTATGCTTCATCCGATCAAATCTATGCCGATTTAGCCGTGGGACGGCTTGATGCCACACTGGATGATGCCAGCTCCGCGACACTCTCGTTTCTGAGTAAACCGCAGGGAGCCGATTTTGCATTAAATGGGGCGGAAGTGTTTGATAAAACCCTGTTCGGCAAAGGCACGGGACTTGGATTTCGTCAGGGTGACGATAAGCTCCGGGAAAAAATTGATCAGGCTATCGCTGAAATCAAAGCCGACGGCACATTTAACCGACTTAATAAAAAATATTTTACCTTCGATGTTAGTCCACGCAGTTAACCGCGAGAGTCATCTCAGGACGCTCAGTCATCTATTACGGGTCGCACTATTCCTGTTTTGGGCTGGGTAGTCCTGGGACAGAGGTAACAATATGGGCGGGAAGGTGACTGACGCCCGTCAGCATTCCCCGTTTCAGTTCACCAAAGAACCCGACAGCGCATCCACCGTATCTCTCCACGTCGGCGGCAACGGGCCAGACGTTTAAATCGGCAGAATTCCGCTTCTGCCACATTCATTTACTTGCATCATCAGCCATGGCGATGTTAAAACCGGGCGAGAGACAGATAATATACCGGCAAATAACAGGGGCAGTGATGAGTCAACAACGTATTGCCGTAATTGGTGCTGGCGTGGTGGGATTGGCGGTTGCGCGTGAACTGGCGTTGCAAAATGCAGAGGTAACACTTTTCGAACGAGAGGCAATCGGTGCGGGAACCAGCAGCCGAACCTATGCCTGGGTTAATTCCAACGGTAAACAACCGGCAAGTTACCATCAGCTCAATGTCCTGTCGATGGCATTACACCATGAATTGCAGGCCAGCCAACCACAGGGTTTACGCTGGCTGGAATGTTGCGGCACGGTTGAGTGGGCCTCACCTGGCATTGAATTGCAACGGCTGCAGCAGCGCGTGGAAAAACTGCAACAACAAGGTTATGGTGTAGAAACATTGAGTCGTGAGGCGCTTATCGCCAGATTGCCGGATCTACGGCATAGCGAATTACCGCAGACGGTCTGGCACTTTCCTGAAGAGGGGCTTATCTATCCGGCGCTGTTTATGGCTAAACTTTGGTCAGATGCGCGGCGGCATGGCGCACACCTGCATATTCAGAGCGAGGTTACGGCAATTGAGGACCATGGGCAGGGCGTTGCACTACACCTTGCGGATGGCACGGTCTGGCACGGCGATCAACTGGTCATTGCGGCAGGGCGCTGGTCACCGCAACTGACTGCCATGCTGGGTGTTGAATTAGCGATGATTGATGCCAATAAACCAAACAAAATCGCCTGCAGTTTTCTTGCTACCACCGCACCACTGGCAGTACAACTGAGCGCCAATGTGATCTCCCCACAATTGAATATCCGTCCGGATGGCGGTGGGCGTTTACTGTTACAGGCAAACGATCTTGACGATCAGGCCGATCCACAGCAACCGACAACGTGCGACGGGATAATTGCACAACAGTTTCTGAGCCGTTTGCAGACATTGCTGGTTAACAGTGAGCGGGCGCAGCTTGAAAAGGTCGTGATTGGTCAGCGTTCGCGTCCGGCGGATGGTCTACCGGGAGTTGGCTATCTTAATGGTCATCAACGGGTCTATGTGGTGGTTACCCACAGCGGGATAACGCTGGCACCGTTATTAGGTCGTCTCGCCGCCAGTGAGATCTTACACGGTCGTGCTGAACCACTGCTGACTGATTTTCGTCTGCCACGGCTGCTGAACAAAAGTGCCGCCGATTTTCCGGCTTTTTCCACCGTGCATTTCCCCGCTGCACAATAAGCAGGGTGACTGACAACAATTTTATGTCGATTTCTACGTGATAATGTGCGCCATGGTGAACAGGGGTGACAGGCCGTAGCACACTGGCGGACGTATGTACCATGAAGGGACATTAACGCCGCCATGCCTTTGTCTGTTCGCCCGTCACAACACCTGGTGAATGATACCCAAATACCCATGAACACCCATGTAAATGCCCACCAGAGCAATAAGGGCGCTCGAAAAATAAGGCGCTTTTTTTGCAACAGCATTAAAACCGCTCCAGCGTTTTGTAACCTGACGAACGCTTATTGCCGCACCAACACCAACGGTTACCAGTGTCAGGGCAAGCCCAATACTGAAACAAACAACCAGCATTGCACCTAATGTTAATGCTTTAAGCTGAATGCAAATTAATAATACGGTAATCGCGGCGGGGCAAGGGATAAGCCCACCCGTCAGGCCGAATAACAGAACCTGCCAGTTTGTGATTTCTTTCCGGCTGAATCGCCGTTTAATCTCGTTTGCGTGAGCCAGCTCGTGTGCGTCCTGATACTCTTTTGCGTTAATATCCAGATTTTCCAGCGCAGCATGATTATGTTCGTGTTCGTGGAATGTAACGTCATAATCATGAACATGCCCGCGATGGCCTAACGAAAGATGAACATTAAAGTGATGAGGCTCAGGGATGGATAATTTAGATTCCAGATAATCGCCATGATCAACGAAATCAAAAATCTGTGAAAGGGTGCCCACTCCCCGATGAGTGACTAAGGAAACCTCGCGGGCTTGCCATTTTCGGCCGCTAAGCGTATGTAAGCGCCAGTGTGGCGCTTGACGGTCCTCAAAAATGGCCAGTTCAACCATGCCATGGCCGGTATCTATCTGACGAGTCTCTTCATGTTGATGCTGTCCCTCGTGTTCATGCATCCCTTCCCGCCATTTTCTTTCATCTTTCCAGCAACGCCAGAACATCCAGAAAGCCGTGCTGATGATGATGACAGCAGAAACTAACTGCAGCCAGGGCTCGGTGGATTCAGCGGTGAATTTATTACTGATATACATGCCACTAAAGGCAATCAGCCATACGATTGCTGTGTGTGAAATAGTTGCCGCCAGCCCAAGCATGACCGCCTGCCGGACAGTACCTTTGATAGCGATGATAAACGCTGCCATCATGGTTTTTGAATGCCCTGGCTCCAACCCATGAAGTGTGCCAAGCAGTATTGCGCTGGGGATGAAGATCCATGCATTGCCTTGCTGCAGAAGCGTTGTAAATTCGTTCATCAAATAATTCTTATTTATAAATCGGCGATGTTGATTCTACTCCCCCCCAGTAGATTATACTACCCCCCAGTAGAATTGTAATGTTATGATTAATAGCAATTTTAAAAAAGGGTCCGGTATGTCGCATACACTGCGTGATAAGAAGAAACTTAAAGCCCGCACAAACAAGATTCAGGGGCAGGTTGTCGCTCTGAAAAAAATGCTGGATGAACCTCATGAGTGTTCCACCGTACTGCAACAGATTGCTGCAATCCGTGGGGCAGTCAATGGATTAATGCGCGAAGTGATTAAAGGGCATCTGACGGAGCATATTGTTCATGAAAGCGATGAAGTAAAACGCGAAAAAGATCTCGATGTCGTGCTGAAGGTGCTGGACTCATACACTAAGTGAGAATATCCATCTTTAAGCCGTGTTGACATTGCTGTCGGTATGTCTTTATGCGAACAGTGATTATGGGTTGTGCCGGGCCCACAGACATTCTGATCTTTGGCCATACAGGCGAGCAATAAGCCCGCCTGGCGTTAATTGCTATATCGAATCGATCATCCCGCCATCGACCCGAATCACGGAACCAGTAATATAGCTGGCCTGGCGGCTGGCGAGAAAGGCGGCAGCGGCACCATATTCTTCCGGCGCACCGTAGCGCCCCATTGGAATGCGCTGGCGACTTTTTTCTGCCACCACGTCGGTGCTGCTGTTTTCACGTTTCGCTTTGGCCGCATCCAGTTGGCTAACACGATCGGTGGCGATGCGCCCCGGCACTAACACATTCACGGTAACGCCGTCAGCGGCGACTTCACTGGCAAGGGTTTTTGACCAGCCAAGCAGGCTCATGCGTAACGCATTGGACAGTGCAAGGTTTGGAATCGGAGCAACCACGCCGGAGGAGGTACTGGTAATAATCCGTCCCCAGCCCCGCAGGCGCATGGCAGGAAGCACTTTGTCACTGAGCTGAATCAGTGAACCCACCATCAGTGAAAATTGCTGTTGCCACACGGCCGCATCGGTACCTTGCGCACTGGCGGGTGGCGGTCCGCCAGAGTTATTCACCAAAATATCGATATCACCCCAGTGTTTACAGATGGCATCAAGCACGTCATCAAACCGTTGTGGCACCGCCAAATCAAGCTGCCAGGCGTGCGATGTACCGCCTTTCTCACTAATCAGCCTGACGGTTTCCGCCAGCTTATCGATATTGCGGCCCGTTACCGCTACCTTGACACCTTCCTGCGCCAGTGACAGTGCAATTGCCCGGCCTAAACCACTGCCCGCGCCGCAAACCAGCGCTACACGGTGTTGTATTTGTAAATCCATAACCACTCCTGATTGTATTTTCAGAATCGTAATGTGCAAAAACAATGCCGATTATCTGACGGGCTGTTTAATCTTTACCTGGTCAAAGGCAAACTGCAGGTGTTTTTTCATCAATTCAGCCGCCAGATCCTGTTTGTTATCACGCAACGCATCAAGGATGGCGACATGTTCCTCACACCACTCTTTTACCCGGCGTTTATTGTGATAGCTGCCAAATTCAAGCAGACGACGCAACCGGTTCTGCTGCTGAATGGCCTGTAACACAAACAGGTTGCCGCTTGCTTCCGCCAGTAACTCATGGAAAGAGGCATCGGTTTCGAAGATATCTTTGGCCGGCACCTGAGTGATATCGGCATGTGTAATGAGGCGTAAATGCTGAGCACGCAGGCGCTTAAGTAACTGTCGCTCAACCCGTAAATGCGGCGTGAGCAGGGCGGCGGGTTCGATCATCAGACGGAAACCATAACTGTTGCGCAATGCCACGTCAGAGTTCAGCGTTTGCTGGAAACGCCAGCCGTGGCCCGCATTACGCGCAATAAGCCCATCTTCAGATAACATAACCAGTGTTCGGGTCAGCACCCCACGGTCGACATCATAACGCTGGCAGATTTCGGTCTGGGTAACGGATTCCGGTAGGGTGCCGGCAATGCGATCCCGGACCAGCAATTCATACAATGTTTGATCGTTACTTTTCGTTTGTTCAATGGTCAGTTGTTGCAGTTCATTGCCGCTTTTAACCAGAAAAAACCCCTGATAGGGCCGGGCTTCAACTGCGCCTAACCGGGTGAGTTCCTTTAATCCTGCCCGCACCGGTGTGCGCGAAACGCCCAGCGCATCCGCCAGATGTTGCTCACGTAAATGATGACCTGGATCGAATCTTGCTTCATATATCAGGTCAAGGATTTGCCGGGCTATCCGGCGGCTACTTGCAGGTGAGTCAGGCTGCATGGATAACATTCTCTGAATGTGAGTTATTGTGATCTGAATATACAATAACACGAGCAACAGATTGCAGCGAAATAAAGCATGGTATGCACAACAATCGTGCGGGGCGCACCGAAAAGAAGCATTTTTTTGTGATTTAGATTGTATTTATTGATTCATAAAGTCCAATTTAATTATTAACCAGGAGACGAACATGAGCAGCATTTCTTTGATATTTCGCCGCGCAAGCGGATTGATGTTGGCCCTCGCGTTGTTACCGTTATCCAGTCAGGCCGCAATGGAAAGTGTGACTCCAGGTAAATTGACCTACGGTACCGCCGCCACCTTTATGCCATTTGAGTTTGTTAAAGACGGCACATTAAGCGGATTCGATATCGATTTGATTAACGCGTTAACCAAACAGATCAATCTGACGCCAGCGCCAATGGCTATGGAGTTTAAAGGGCTCATTCCGGCGCTACAGGGTAAGCGTCTTGACATCATCAACTCCGCAATGTACGTCAATCCGACACGCGCCACGCAGGTTGATTTTGTGCCTTACCTGAAAATCGGCAGCCGTGTGGTGGTACGTAAGGGCAATCCGGCTGCTATCACCGGTCGTGACCTGTCGCTGTGTGGCAAAAATATCGCCGTCACCCTTGGCGGTATTGAGGAGAGCCAGGCGCGTGTTGACAACACCCATTGCGTTGCCGCGAAAAAAGACGCGATTAACGTGATGACATTCCCGGCCGCCACCGATTCCGCCGTCGCCGTGGCGCAAGGCCGTGCCGATGCCGAGTTTCTTTCCACGCCAGGTACAGTCGCCTTGTTTAGCGAAAAACCGGGGTTGTTCGAGGCCGTCGGCACTGAGTTTGAAGCCGATACTCACATTGCTTTCGCCATCCGCAAAGGCGATAGCGAAATGCGCGCTCAATTGGAAAAAGGGCTACAGGGTCTGGTGAAAGATGGCACCTACAAGCAACTGATCGAGAAATGGAATTTTCCGGACTCCGTTGCGATTTTCTAATTCGTCCCAGTTGTTAACCGGAGAATGCTATGTCGATTGATTTAATGTGGCAGTACTTCCTGTCCCCCCAGTTCGTTATGGGGGCTGGGATGACGCTGTTAATTACCCTCTGCTCGCTGTTGTGCGGCGTGGTTCTGGGACTGGTACTGGCTTTGCTACAGGAAGCCCCGTTTCGCGCCGCAAAAGGGCTGGCATTTTTCTATTTGTGGCTATTCCGCGGCACGCCAGTGCTGTTTCAGATCATTTTTGTTTACAACGTGCTGCCCGGCTTCGGCTTACGTTTCTCCGCGTTTACCTGTGCAGTACTGGCGCTTTCGCTCAATGAAGGCGCCTACATGGCCGAGATCCTGCGCTCAGGCCTACAAGCCGTGAAAAGTGGTCAGCGCACGGCGGGTATGGCGCTCGGCATGACCAACGCACAGATCATGCGCAAAATTGTGTTGCCGCAAGCAGCACGCATTGTTTTACCGCCGATGGGCAACCAGATGATCAGCATGCTGAAGTCGAGCGCACTGGTGTCGGTGATTGCCGTACAGGAACTGTTACTGGTGGCGAACCAGACGGCCAGCGCCAGTTTCCGTTACTTTGAAGCCTTATGTGCGGCGGGGATCTATTACCTGCTGCTCACCACGTTGTTCATGATTTTTCAGTCATGGCTTGAGAGCGTGCTTGATCCAAAGCTGCGCCGCCGTAAAGGCCAGAAAGCGCAATCACGCCAGATGAAACTGCCAAAACCCGCCCGGGAGGTGTCATGAGCCACGATCCAAAACCCTTGCTGGAAATGATCGGCATCGACAAAACCTTTGGCCGCCAGACGGTATTGAAGAACTGTTCTCTTCGCGTCAATCGGGGTGAAACCGTGGTGCTGATTGGACCTTCCGGTTCAGGAAAGTCCACGCTGCTACGCTGCGTAAATCTGCTATCACCTGCTGACAGCGGCGATGTGTTTTTCAGCAATCAGAACATCAGTCGTGGTGATGTACCGCCACATCAGTTACGTCAACGTATTGGCATGGTATTTCAGAACTACGAGCTGTTTTCCCATCTCACGGCGGCGGAAAACATCATGCTGGCACCGATGACGGTGCTGGGAATGAACCGCATTGAGGCACGCAAACAGGCCGAAAATTTGCTGGCAAAAGTGCGCATCAATGAGCGTGCCAGTCACTTCCCCGATGAACTGTCCGGGGGCCAACAACAGCGCGTGGCGATAGCCCGGGCGCTGGCGATGAAACCGGAACTGATGCTGTACGACGAACCAACCTCCGCGCTGGATCCGGAAATGATCCGCGAAGTGCTGGATGTGATGGCAGAACTGAGCGCCGAGGGCATGACCAGCATGGTGGTAACCCATGAAATGGGTTTTGCCCGTCGTGCCGCGAATCAAATCCTGTTTATGGAAGAAGGGGAAATTATCGAACGGGCAACGACCCACAACTTTTTTACCGGAAAGGTCAGCGAGCGCGCGCAACGCTTTCTCGACCAAATTTTACATTAATAGTGGAGTTGTTATGACCATTTACCAGCTTAACAGCGCGCGAATGAAAAATGATTTAACCACGCTGGTCGGCATTAATACCGAGAACCCACCAGGCCAGGAACGCGAAGCTGCCGAATGCGTGGCAAATTGGCTGCGTAGCGCCGGTTTTGATCTTTCTTTCAGCGAATATGCGCCAGGCCGCACCAATGTGATTGCGGTATTGAAAAACGGCGCAGGGCCGTGCTTCGCTTTCAATACGCATCTCGATACTGTGCCTGCCGGGCAGGGCTGGACTACCGATCCGTTCACATTAATCGAACGAGAAGGTCGTTTGTACGGACGTGGCGCCTGTGATGCCAAAGGGCCGTTAGTGGCGATGGTTGAAGCACTGCGTCTGCTCGCCGCGCAGCGTCAAAACTGGTCGGGCACCCTGATGGGCGTCTTTACCGCTGATGAAGAGGTGGCGAGTGAAGGGGCGAAATTTTACGTTAAAGACGCACCACCGACTATCGACTTTGCCGTGATTGGCGAACCCACCTCTAACACCACCTTTTCTGCACACAAAGGCAGCCTGCGACCTCGTGTCCGGGTAAAAGGGGTTAGCGCGCACTCTGGTACCCCTGAGCTCGGCATTAATGCGATTTATCAGGCCGGACGTCTGCTTGGATTAATTGAAGATGCACATCATCAGCAGGTCAGTTGCCGCTGCCATGCGCTGGTAGGCAATGCCAGTCTGACCGTCACCCGCGTTCACGGCGGCCATGCTGACAATGTGGTACCGGACAGTTGTGAGTTGCTGCTTGATCGCCGCATGGTGCCTGGCGAAGACGAAGCAACGGTACGTGCCGAGTTACAGCAGTTGCTGGACAGCGCACATGTACAGAGTGGCGTCGAGGCGGAGATCATCGCCTGGCAACCCACCACCGGTGGCGCCACTGAAACCGACAGCAGTGAAGCGATTGTACAACATAGCCTGACCGCCTGCCGCCGCCATGGCCAGACAGAGCCGGGACCCTTTGGTTTTCAGGGCGGCTGTGACCTGGTGCATTTTCGTACGCTGGGCGCCAAAGGGGTAGTGATTGGTCCTGGCGCGCTGGCGGTGGCCCATAAACCGGACGAATTCGTGCCAGTTGACGAGTTTATTGCTGCCGCGGCTATTTATCTGGATATCGCGCTGGCGATGCTCACACGGAGTACGCCATCGTGAAAGCCCGGTTATGGCGCGGCGAACTGCATTACGCCAACCTAACACTGCACACCGCCTCTTCCGGGCAGGTCAATGCATTGGATACCCTGTGGCTCACACTGGAAGAGAACGGTATTACGGGACTCGGCGAGGTGCGCCTCAACATCCAGTATCTGCATGGCTACAGTGCAGAGACGGTACTGCGTAATGTAACGCAGGCATTAGCGCAATGGGACTGGCGAAGCGATGCCGCCACGTTACTCAACCACACCCACCGGCCTGGCAGCGGCTTACTGGCACCGTCACGCATGCTGCTTGATATGGCGCTGCACGATTTACTGGCGCGGCAACATCAGCAAAGCCTCGCCGCCTGGCTCCATGCGTCGCTGACAGATGCGCATTTCAGCACCAACCAGACGCTGTTCTGGGGCAGTGAAGCGCAAATGTTAGCGCAGGCCCATCAGTATGTTGAACGCGGTTTCACCCAGTTGAAATTGCGCACCGGCGTGGTTGATTTCGCCACTGACCTGGCTCGCTTGCAGGTGCTGCGTCAGGTATTTGGCGACCGCATATCTTTGGCGATCGATGTGAACGGTCAGTGGTCTGTCGCTGACGCGCATCTCGCTTTTGGACAGTTACAGGCGCTGCAACTGAGTTATATCGAACAACCGCTGGCCCCCGCTGACAACAGTAAACTGGCTGAACTCACACAGTACGGCATCCCAATCATGCTTGATGAAAGCCTCAACAGCACAGCCGCGATTGACTGGCTCGCTGCGGCAGGTGGGGCGTTGTGGGGCCACCTCAAGCTGGTCAAACTGGGCGGAATCGCACCTACGCTGGCAGCCGCACGACAACTGCAAATCGCGCAGGTGCCTTTCATGATAGGCCAAATGAATGAAGGCCATGCGGCGACTGCGGCGGCGTTACAAGTATGCCGCGTGCTGCAACCTGCCTTTGCCGAACTCTACGGCGCAGATGGATTAACTGACGATCCGGTAAGCGGACTGACCTACCGCCATGGACAGATTAACGTGGCGAATTCTCCCGGCCTCGGCGTGCATTTCGATGCCACACGAGCCACTTTCCTTCAGGAGTTTAGTGATGCAACAACCCAGTAACGTGATTCAGGGTAGTGAGTCCGCCTTTAGCGCGGAAGAGTATGCGCAACGTATTTATCGCACCCGTCAGCGCTTGAGCGCCGCCGGTGTCGACGTGATGATTGTCACCGGTCCGGAAAACATCTTCTGGCTAACGGGGCAACAAACACCCGGTTATTACACCTTTCAGGCGCTATTGCTGCCGGTGGAAGGCGAACCGGTGTTCGTTATCCGCCAACTGGAATATTTCAATTTCATTGCCAACACCTTTATTTCTGATGCGGCTATTTACCAGGATGGTGATAACCCGGTGGATTTTTTAGTCGGCAAGCTGCAACAGCAAGGCTGGCTGAACAAGCGTATTGGGCTGGATAAACGCGGCTGGTTCCTGTCAGTGGCGGTATATGAAGCGCTGCAAAGTAAGCTGGGAACCCTGGCGGATACCGCGGGCGTAATTGAGCCGCTGCGGGCAATAAAATCAGCGGCGGAAGTGGAAAAAATCGCCAGTGCAGCACGTTATGTCGATGCCGGAATGCGAGCGGGCATCGCGGCCATCCGCGCCGGATCTGATGAAAACGCGTTAGTGTCAGCCATGATGGGCGCCGCGATTGCTGCGGGTTCTGAGTATGTCGGGATGGAGCCACTGGTCTCCACCGGTCCACGTAGCGGCGTACCGCATGGCACCTGGCGCCGGCGAGTGATGCAGGACAATGATCCGGTGTTTCTTGAAATGTCCGCTGCCCATGATCGCTATCATGCGGCATTAATGCGTTCCGCCTGGCTGGGACGTCCGCCCGCTATCGCTCTTGAGATGGAAAAAGTATGCCAGGACGCCTTGCAAGCCGCATTGGACGCCATTCGTCCCGGCGCCACCTGTGCAGCGCCCCATCTTGCCTGTCAGCAGGTGATTGATCGCGCTGGCTTCACCGACAATTTTAAAAAACGTACCGGCTACTCCATCGGCGTCTCGTTTGCGCCGGACTGGGGCGAAGGCGGCATTCTCAGCCTATATAGCGGTGTCAACACCGAGCTGCAACCCGGCATGGCTTTCCACATTCCACCCGCACTGCGCATTTACGGTGAATTTACCGTTGGCGTCAGTGAAACCGTGGTGGTGACTGAAACCGGTTATCGCCAGCTCGGTAGCCTGCCGCGTCCATTAACGCTGTTGTAAGGAATTGAAATGAAAGATATAAACGAAAGTCATGAACGTCTGCGAGGCATTTTTAACATTACGGTCACCCCATTTGATGCCAAAGGTGCGATTGATTTTCCTGCGCTGCGTGAAAACATTGAGCGCGTGATTGCCCTCGGTTATGACGGCATTCTGATTGGCGGCACCTATGGCGAATTTCCGGTGATGTCGATGACTGAGCGCCGGGATCTGTTCAGCCAGGTGATGGCATGTGTGCAAGACCGCATTCCGGTGATGCTGTGTAGCGCCAGTTCCGATCCGCGAGATGCGCGGGGACTCACGCGACTGGCCGGTGAACTGGGTGGTTTGCCGATGGTTACCGCGCCGTTTGTCAGCGAAATCACGGAGAGCCAAATCCTTGCCTATTTCACTGAGATGGCGCCGTTATCGCCGACCGGTATTCTGGTCTACAACGCGCCAGGCATCGGTATTACCTTGTCCCCGGCGCTACTGGAAAAATTGGCGGACGTACCGGGTGTCGTCGGTATCAAACAGGGGGATTTGAACCCGACGGCAATCGATCAAATCGCCAACCGTTTACGCGGGCGCTTGCGCCTGTTTTGCGCCTCCGATCTGGCATTTTTAGGCCCAATGATGGCCGGTTTTGATGGTATCAGCAGCACCAACAGCGGCGCGTTACCGGAGTTGATCCTCGCCAGCTACCGCGCACTGGAGCAGGGCGATGCTGCCACCGCGCGCGATCTGCATCAGTTATGGTATGACTATCGCGCGCTGGCACGTCAACACGGCCAGCCCCAGTTAGTGAAAGCCGCGATGGCATTACGTGGCTTCCATGGCGGAACCGTGCGTGCACCGTTGAAGCCGATATCATCTGAGGCGCAGGCAGCGCTGACCCGTGTGATGCAGCAACTGGTCAGCGATTCCCGCAGCGGCGTTACCCTGGCTGGCTGATAACAGCCTGTAAAAACGCAGTGAAAAGCGGGTGAGGGGCATTCGGGCGCGACAGCAATTCCGGATGCCCCTGCACACCGTGCCAGAATGGCAAATTCATCCGGGAAATGCCTTCTACGATGTCATCCGTCTGCGCACTGATTTTTACGCCGCTGGCAGCTAACTGCGGTAACAAAGCAGGGTTAAAGCGGTAGCGATGGTTGTAATGCATCTGGCTGATAGGGCCTGGCAGAAGCGTTGAGGTAAAGGGCAATACGCCGCATCGGTGGTGATCATCGTCAAAGGCAATAAAGCTGTGCAACGGCGCACTCGGGGCAACTTCGGCCAGTATCGCTTGCTGGTAGCCTGGCGCCTGACGAACAGCCGCAGTGGCCATGCTTTGCATGCCAAGACACAGGCCCAGGGTTGGTAATCGGCGCTGAAGCGTGGCTTCGGCTACGTTAATTTGCCCGATGACGGCAGCCATTGACGCGCCACCCGGCAAAACCACGCCAGCTAAACCGTCTAGCTCATGCACGTCGTCTGACAGGCTGGCAGGCGACAGGAAATGGATGTTGAGTCTGAGGTTCAGTGCAGCGGCGGCATCGCCCAGTGCGGCCAACGTGGCGGGATAAACTTGCCGGTGATCTGCTTCGCGACCAATCAGGCCAATGGGCAGCGAGACCGACTGGCTGGCGACCAATGTGCTGTCCCAGCGGCCCACGTCATCAGCGCTAAGTTTAAGCAGCGGCTTAGGTTGATCATCATTGAGTGTCAGTGATCCTGCGCTGAAATGGCTGTAAAGGCGCTGACCGGGCAGGGCGGCAATACGGTTTTGCTGTGCCACTGGCACGACGACCACTGCATCCTGTGTCGGTAACAAGGCCGGGTCGGTTATTTCCTGCAGCAGGGTATTGCTGCGGTACAAGCCACTGGTGACGCAATATCCGGCAGCAATAACATGTTGGTGGCTGTCCGGAAAATCGCCATCAAACTCGGGGCGCAGGCTCCAGAGTGGGAGTTTGCGTTGGTTGGCCCACACGCTGGCCGTGATGCCGAAGCAAGCCGGTACGGGGGAGTCATCCAGAATAAAGGTAGGTAACACGGCACATCTCCTGTTGATAGTCGATGAATTATTGTATTAACTGAATCATAAGATACAAAAGAGGATTTATGAATAACAATCAAACGGCCCGACGCATGCAACGCGTTCGTCCTTCGCCGACAGCCACCATTTCTGACAATGTCCGTGCGCTGGAAGCCGCGGGTAAAACAGTGATCAACCTGGGGGAAGGTGAGCTGGATTTCGCCACACCGGCCGCGATAAGCTACGCGGGTATTGAAGCGATTGTGCAACATCAAACCAAATACACGGCGGTTGCTGGTACGGCGGCGTTGAAAGCAGCCATTGCCGCTAAGTTCACGCGGGATAATCAATTGCAATTTCAGCCGGAAGAGATTATTGCCGGCAGTGGCGCCAAACAACTAATTTTTAATGCCTTTCTGGCAACGCTTGATGCCGGACAACAGGTGATCATTCCTGCACCCTATTGGGTTTCCTATCCGGATATGGTGACGTTGGCGGAAGGAGAACCGGTGATAGTCGCCTGTGAGGAACAGCATGGCTGGAAGCTACAGCCCGATCAACTGGCAGCGGCCCTGACGCCGGAAACACGCTGGCTGATCCTCAACTCGCCGGGTAATCCAACGGGCGCCATTTACACCGGGCAGGAACTGCGGGCGCTGGCGGCGGTATTATACGATCATCCTCAGGTATTAATTATGGCGGACGATATTTATGAACCGTTGCGCTATGACCAGCTGCCGTTTACCACTTTTGCCGCCGCCGCGCCGCACCTTGCGGAACGCACGCTAACAGTGAATGGCGTATCGAAAAGCCATGCCATGACCGGTTGGCGTCTTGGCTATGCCGCCGGACCACGCTGGTTGATTGCGGCCATGCAGATTTTGCAATCGCAAAGTACCTCTAATCCCAGCAGCATTTCGCAGGCGGCCGCCGTTGCTGCGTTGAATCAACCCGCCAATTTTTTAGCCGGGTGGATCGAGAAACTCGATCAACGTCGCCGCTGCGTGCTGACGATGATCAACTCGGTTGACGGTTTGAGCGCCAGTGCGCCGCAAGGCGCATTTTATGTGTTTGCGAATTGTCAGCGCATAATCGGCCGTATCACACCTGACGGTGAAAAACTTCAGGATGACAAAGCGCTCGCTGCATGGTTATTGGCTGATGCGCAAGTGGCGGTTTTACAGGGTTCCGCCTTCGGTACGCCGGGTTATCTGCGCATTGCCTATGCGGTGGATGATACCGCGCTTGATGTGGCTTGCCGACAGTTAAAAACATCGTTTGCCAGGCTCCGTCCGGTGTGATGAGACGGTGTCGCAAGCGCATTTAAGCGGAGTATATCCGAGGAAAATCTTACTGCTTAATATCAACAAATTGATTGATAACGTTAATAAATAAGTAACCACCCCGACCACTAACCGCAAGCGCAGACTGCGGTTAGTGGTGATGTCTGATGCCGCCATGTACATCACCAGACAGCCAGCATAAATCAGCATAGAATTTTCGAACGACGGCAATAATATTCTGCCACTGAAAACCGGGGGCGATGGTTACCGGGGCTGAAAATCACTAAATTAACGACCTCGATCGTGTTCCGGGACGCAATGATGTCGTGCTGCATATTATAAATATTGCACAATTCATCATAACAGGGGCATCAATGATGTTCAGAAGAGGGTTTCTTTTAATCTCAGCTTTACTTTTCTGTATACAGGTTCAGACATACCCAGGCTTTAGTCAGATAACGTTGTCAGACCAGAAAGGGGAACCACTGAATGTGGCTGTATGGTATCCGGCTTCCCCTGAGGGAGTTATAGAAAATGTGGCAGAGAATCCGGCGTTTGTCGGGGTTTCCGTCATCCGTCATCCGCAATGCGCCCGCGATAGCGGGGAAACACGCTCTGCTCAACGTACAATAGATTCCGAACGGGCAGTACCCTGTTCTAAAGCTTCAACATTGCGATACCCACCCCAGCGACTTCGCAGGTAACTGACGGCTTCCTGAGTCTGTGGTTGATTGAGGTAGTTTTCTCGAAACAGAATAGTACCGTTAATTTGCGGCAGCGACGCGTTTAAATCGAGCTGTTTTTTCAGCTCTGGCACGCCGCCATTCACCGTCCAGTCTGGCTCATTCTTTGAAGGTTCACCCACTTTATAGAGTGCAATACCAATATAGAGACGCGTTTTTGTGGGTTTCACCACATTCGCCCACCATTTTGCCAGCACATCATAACGGGCTGCATCACGCGCAAAGGGCCAGTATAACTGCGGGGCGATGTAATCCAGCAATCCCTGTTGTACCCAGCGACGGGTATCGGCATACGCTTCATCATAGGCCGCCGCGCCGCGCGTGTCGGAGCCTGCCGCATCGTGTGACAGGTTTCGCCATACACCAGCAGGGCTAACGCCGAATTCGACATGGGGTTTCAATTGCCTGATGGTGCGCGAAACCTGTTCAATCAGTTGCTGCGTGTTGTGCCGACGCCAGTCTGCTTTTGAGTAAAATCCGTGGCCATAGGTTTTGAAGGTCTGACTGTCGTTGAGGGTTGATCCCGGTGACTCGGCATAGAAATAGTCATCGAACTGCACACCGTCAACAGGATAACGCGCAACCACTTCGGCCACGATGCTGGTGATCCAGTCGCGAGCCTCCGGTATGCCGGGGTCAAGTACCAGGCGATCACCGGCCGTACGGATCCAGTCCCGATGCAGTACAAATACGCTGGCGGGATGCAGCGACAATGTGCGGTTCAGTTCTGCAACGGTTGCCGGTCTGGTGTTAACAGCGACCCGATAGGGATTAAACCAGGCATGAACTTTCATCCCACGTTTATGCGCTTCATCGAGCATAAACTGCAGCGGATCGTAGCCAGGATCGCCGCCGATGTTGCCGGTTAGCATATCTGACCATGGTAAAATTTTTGATGACCAGAAGGCGGTGCCATCGGGTTTCACCTGAAAGAACACGGTATTGATACCGAGGCCCTTTAACTTATCGAGCTTATCTTTTAGCACTTGCTGCTGTTGACTGATGCGGATGACCGTATTGCTGATATTGGCTGATGCCGCCGGTGGCCAATCGAGTCGGGAAACCGTTGCCAGCCAGACACCGCGTACCGGCTCTTGATGCTGCTCCGGCTGTTCCGGAAGCGGCGGCGTAGCCGCATGAGGCAACGGAGTAACCAGTGATACCGGCGGCTTACTGGAGCAACAGGCAAGTAAAAAAGCGAAAGCAACAAGTGCGCCTGGCTTGATAGCTGACAATAAGCGGGAAGACCCGTGAGCACGGACGATGGTAAACTCCAGTTTTTTCTGATCGTTGTTTGCAGAGAAGCATTCTCTTATTATCCAGCTAAAATGCCATCTGGCAAGCCATTGTCGGCGGTGAGTACCGCCGACTTTTCTACCGATCCTTCCAGATAAGAGTGCTTTCGATTATTGGGCCGACTGAACACTGACGGGGATCCCTGCTACTGAGATCCGTTAAGGTGAACCCCTGCACACGACTTCATCAGCTCGGGATGAGGTATGGTGTCGAAGTAGCCTGACAGATCGGCATCTACAATATCGCTGTATCCGCTGATCACCAGGCTATGAACTTCCTTCACAGCGCTTTGTGCATTCCGGTTTCGCCTGTAGGCATGTTGTTCCGGTGGCAGGTCGGCCTCGAATATAGGTTCGAGCACCAGCATTGCTGCCATCTGGCAAACTCTGTCTTTCAGGCAAGCGATCCCCAGCGGTCGGATTTTCCCGTTTGGCTTGGGTATATGGACGCGTCTGACCGGTTTCGGGACGTATGTACCTTCCCGAAGTTGTTGCGCCAGTTCTCCTGGCCATCGTTCCACACCGTATAACTCAATATCGTCGAAGGTCTGACCATCCGTACCCGCTGCGCCTTTATTTCGGCGGCAACACTGGTACGCATAAATCAGCACACTGCGATGGTATATTTTGTCGTACAAAGCGTGGAATCTAAGCTCAGATCTTTCCTTCGCTTTCGCATGAAACGTCGTCTGCAATTCCTGAACGTATTTCGGAGTTCTTAGGTTGCCCAATCTCCAGTTCCTCATCACTTTCGGCGTTGTTTCTGAACTAAGGCTCCTTTCCTCCACCGGCATTACCCGGCTTCCCCGGTACTGCGAGCCTCTCCGTCATCCTGTCGTGCCCGGTCTGGCCGTCACCGGCCACCGGTTGGTGTTAGCGTTCACCACACGCAGGACTTCCCGTGTTGCTCCGGTCTTCCTCTTGTATACATGCTGTCGCCACAACCCCGGTGGAGGTTGCAGGGTGCGCGTTTCGTTCACTTCCCCTGTAACTGGCAGCCTTCCCCAATAATTTGGTGGGTCGGCCTCCACATTGCGTTTTTCGAGGCCTGCTCAGCGTTCACTCACGTTACGGCCTGCATACTCGCTGAATCACTAAAATGATCCTATATACCAGAGGCTTCAGCCGCTTTGTTACCGCCACGACTGCTCTGATTACTACCGGGTGGAACGAAAGTTGCCGGGCGGGGTTCGCACCCGCTGAAAGACCGTGCCTTTGCACGGCGCACAAATTATTGCACGCTAAGAGCAAAAACTAAGCTGTACCCGCCGCCGTAGACCAATCGACGTTGATAGATAACTCAGTAATATAATCTGCATAAATTTTACTCCCCTTCCTCTTAATTCCCTGCGATGATTATGGTTTTATGGATTTAATTTAAGGAAAGACGATGAGCATACGTTATCCGGTACGGAAGGCCGACGGGCGGGAGTATAAGAACTATGACGAGCTGCTGACTGACGTGCGCAAAAACGCCCACGGTTGGTGGTTAATTGGCGTGAATCGTTACTGGCATGGCGGTATTCACATCGGTGAGGCATCTTCTCCGGCGTCGGTGCTCAGTCAGGATGCGCCGGAAAAGTCTGTTCCTCTCCAGTTCATGATGAATGGCGAGGTTGTGGCATGGCGCGTTAACCGGGATTACGCGAATATTGAGTCTCAGAAGCAGGAGCAGCCCCTGCGCCAGTCCGGTACGTTTGTACTGGTCAGGTCGGTGTACAAGCCAGACAAACAGGATGAATCCTCCTGGCTGACGCTATACCAGCTTTACATGCACATGGCCCCTCTGTCGGAATACCCAAAACGCCCGCTTTACCGGGTCACACAGAAAGGTCACGGTGTGCGAATGCGTCAACATTCCCGGCATGATGACAGTAGTGAAATTGTGCCGGATGTCCTGGCAAATAAACACGGCCACGCCAGAACGCTGATGCAGGGCGACACGCTTGCCGTGCTGCAACAAAAATCGTTTTTGCTGGAAAGACAGCCGGAGCCATTTGCACTGGTGCAGCGTCTTGAAGAGGGTAAACCAGCGGGCACGCTTTTCTGGGTATCAATGCGCCCTGAATTTCTGGAGCCAGACGGTGAATGTTACGTGTGTCTGCCTGACTGGATGCACAATGCCCTGAATCACAGCGTGTTTGATGATGTGGTGGTGCTTTTCCCGCTGAAAGTGACGGTAAAAGCCGGGGAGCCGGTCGGATTCCTGGGAGCACAGGATATCGCAGACAGAGACAGGTATCCGCAGACTATCACCAGTGAATATAAAACCCATATTGAACTGCTCAGCCTTGATGAACATGTGCCGGATTTTGTGGCAAACGTGAAGGGCATCAAAACGGGAAAACAGTTCATTAAACTGAAGCTTAAACGCCCGCTGTACCTGCGAAACGGGGAGGACGAAGAAAGTACTTTTGAGCAAATGAGCGCTATTACACGAGCTGATGCAGGAAGAATTATTCCGCGCGATGCCACATACCCGTTTACGGATAAAACTGGGGTAACGTACTTTCAGATCCGCCCGCACAGCTAGATGCACCAGGACGACGTGGAGCAGCTCAGCCAGCATGATTTGTCATCGCTAAACTTTCACTGTATTGAAGCGAAGCCCACGACTGATTTTACCCGAACGCTGGATGAAAGCTGGTTCATTGAAGCCCTGAAAAGCATCAACTCGCATTTTGATGGTGAAAAAGGGCCACAAAGCTCACAGGCCAAAATGTTTTATGACAGCCTGATCCGCAATGCTGAAAATAGGAAGATGATAGGGCCTTACCCGGACACGTCACAGGACGCGCAGTTGTTCGGTGCATTGCATACCAACCAGATGAATATCCCGGAGTATGCGCGGCGTCTGGTCGTGAAGCACGACAGTGACTGGCACAGCACCCGCGATGACACTCGCTGGGCGTCGATATTTAAGAACAGGGAAGAAAGTCATATTGTGCAGCGAACCAACGGTGCATTTCTGGATGCTACGCGCTGGATGGATAAGGTACCGCCGTTCGCCAGCAAGCGCTCAGTATGGCATTTTCATCCGCTTGAGTTTCTTGAAGTAATTAATCCAAATGGAAATTGTGCATGTGGAAGGGATATCACGTTAGAAGAATTATGTGATATCGCACCAAAAGCAGATAAGGATATATTATCGCAGTATTTACCTGCATTTAATGATGGTTTTAAAGATTTCGGAATTATAATTTGTAGAGAAAAATCTCATTTCTTGGCTCAATGCTGCCATGAAAGTGGTGGTTTAACGTTAACGAAGGAAATAGGAGGGACAAGAGCCAGTTATGCACCATGGTATGGGCGAGGATTGATTCAATTGACATGGCAGGATGTATATACAAAATATGGTGCATATGTCAGTGAGGATTTTGAATCCGATGACTCTGCCAGAAATAAAATAATACAATATCCACACTGTGTTCGATCTGCTTTTTGGTTTTACTGTGTGAATAAAAACGTAGTCAAATATGCTAAAAATGATGATTTCAACATGGTTACTGCGCTTATTAATGGTGGATTCAATGGGTATAATGATCGCATCAAATACTTCAATAGAGCGGTAAGTATTCTGAAGGCAGACCATCTTAATGTTCTTAAGAAAGATGCTGGATTTTTATTCGAAGATAGCGAAATTTATAACTATCGAGTGTACGCCTATAGTTGGGGGCGATATCACGACCCGTTAAGGAATGAAAGCGGTACTGATAAGGATAAGATGGATGCTCTAAAAGCCTACAGAAGGGCTGTAACGCTTTACGAACGGCGTGGCGACGCTGAGAAAGTATCTGATATAAATTCTAAAATTAGTGCGCTCGATTATTTTTGAAAAGTGTATTCACTTCTATTATAGACATTTTAAGCATACGGAGAAGCAATGAAAAAAACGATTTTACTTCTTACAATTACATCTTTTTCTGCGATAGCTGGCATTACTGAAAATACAACAAATCCGATCCCATTGATAAAATTGAAAAAAGATAGCGATCAGTACATTAGTATATGTAAAGCAGTAGAAAGTGACTGTAAGCCCGGGACCGTTATCTGGAAAGAAAAAAATTCAAATGATGATTTTTATTTAACACCTTCCAAACTTCAGTTGGTGAAAGTAAGAAAAGATAATGATGGGTATTCTAATGTTAATGTGTGGGATTTCTCCAGGGAGAATAAAAATGAGGGCATCCCTGATGATGAATTAACCAAGGATGACGTATATATATACCCTGCTTTGTATCCTCTGAGTAAGAAAAAATTAGCTGTTGCGTTAGTTTCAAAATGGTCAACATCGTATTCTGGTGGCGGCCGTGAGGAAGAATATGCTAACTTTATGATGATTAAGAATGATGGTTCATATCAATTAGCATTTAAGAGTATACCTTTTTCATCGAAGGAAATGATTAGGGCTTGTTTTACGGAAGACGATTATGCAAAAAAATCACATTGCCATGATGAAAGTTGGAGCATCCTCAACCTTAAAATCACAGATGAGGCTAAGGAATTTTACTCATGGAGGTTCATAACAAAGTCATACAGTTGGCCTGCCTTTAAAGACAAAACGTCAAGTCAAGTCAAAACTAGCGAGATCGTTGCATATCCATTCCAACCATAATCGCAATCTAACAAATAGACACGTATCTATTTTTTGTGCGCATAATGTAGCAAGCTTTATATTATACAGGCCGCAGTAAAAGTTGGGCACAGCTGCGGCCACCCATAGCAGCAGCTGGCTATGCTAAATAGCTTCTCAAATTAATAGATCACTTGAAGGGAACTCAGTCCGAATTGAGTGATCTGATCAATCGCCAAACTTTGATTTATTCAACAAAGCCTATCGACAACTGAATTCCTGGGCCGAGGCGAACAAACATGCATTCATTTCAGTAGCGGGAGATCATGTAAGCGCGATACTCAAGCCAGAATCTGCCATCATCGGTAAAATTTGTGAATTTGTTACACAAGCGGAGTATGGATAATCACCATTTAGGTTTGTAGGACGGCGAGGTGTGACATGAGTAAGACTGATGGTTAACCCTGCCGCACATGAATGCCCATTTTCCCGCGCGCACCTGACAATCGCAGAATTATAATAGTCCTGCACGCTGTTATCAGAAGAAGAGGCCAGCGCCTCCCCAGATTCTGCCAAAATCACAGGCCAGTATATTTCGGTGTTTCCGGCGTAGAAGTCTGTGCTGATTGTGTTAGCTGCACGGCGCTTTGCAAAATGCGTAATCCGGCACTCTAGTTTCATCCGGCGGTCACTTCGGATAAAAAAATGCGTAAAGGCTTGCGGTTATGCGGTGGATGCAATAAAAAGTGAGTGTCAGGGGAGTCTCGCCACAGAGACTGAGAGGCTAATAGCGATTTATCGCGGCGTAGCGACCCTTCGAACCTGACCCAGTTGATACTGGCGTAGGAAGACGGGATCTCGGCTCATCCGGGCTCCTCATCGTGCAGGCTACCTCTGTTGCCACCGATACTCTCCCTTCCCCTGTCGCGGGTCTCACATGTTATCTGAGAGGCCGCTATGAAGTTGTTAATTCTGCTCGCTGAAATACGTTGTGGAGCACTGCTGTGAGCTACTGGTCAGTGCTGGGTACCGGCGTGACCGGACTGTGTGTGGCTACGGCGTTAGCTCGCGCCGGAGAGAAGCTGGAGGTCATTACCTCCGAGCGGCACCGTCCTGCATCGCACTGGGCGGGCGGCATGCTGGCGCCATTCTGTGAAGGCGAAAGCGCACCAGACGTGGTGGTGGAATGGGGGCAACGCTCCGCTGACTGGTGGCAGGCGCACGTTAGTGGGGTTGAGCGCCACGGTACGCTGGTGATTGCCCCACCGCGCGATCGAATGGAACTGACTCGCTTTGCAAAAATGACCCACGGCCATCAGTGGGTGACACCCGGTGAGATAGAAGAGCGGCTGGCTGGCCGTTTCGCCCGTGGACTCTATTTCCCTACTGAGGCCCATCTTGACCCGCGCAACGCGCTGCGCGAGCTGCAACAGGCGCTGCTGGAAGCGGGAGTGGCTATCCATCAGGGCAAGCCGACAGGGAAAATCATCGACTGCCGTGGTATTCACGCCGCAGCCAGGCTACCCGGGTTGCGTGCCGTGCGTGGTGAGATGCTGATCCTGCACAGTGATGAAGTGCGCTTTTCCCGCCCGGTTCGCCTGCTGCATCCGCGCTTTCCCTGCTACCTGGTGCCACGCGCCGGGGGGCACTTTATGCTCGGCGCCACCATGGTTGAAAGCAATGACACCAGCCCCATCAGTGCCCGGGCGATGATGGAGCTGCTCAGCGCGGCGTATACCCTCGACCCGGCGCTGGCCGAAGCACGGATCATTGAAACAGGCAGCGGCCTGCGGCCCGCCTATCCTAACAACTTGCCGGAAATCCGCTATCAGGACGGTACCTTCCACGTTAACGGCATGTACCGGCACGGTTTCCTGTTGGCCCCGATCGTGGCGGAGAACCTGATACAACAGTTGATGCAGGAGACTCGTTAATGAAGATTTTACTGAACGGCCAGGCAACACTGACCACCGCCACCACCCTGGCCGCGCTGCTGCGCGAACAGGAGATTGAGCCGGGCTGCGTGGCCTGTGCACTGGACGGGGATTTTGTGCCGCGCGGCTAGTATGACGCGGTGACGATTACCGAAGGCAGCAAAGTTGAAGTGCTGTCGCCGATGCAGGGGGGCTGAGATGAAATTTTACGATATCGCGGTAGAATCACGTTTTCTTCTGGGCACTGCGGGTTACTCTTCGCCGGAAATTTTAGGCCAGGCGGTCAAAGCCTCCGGCACCGGCATCATCACCGTCAGCTTGCGTCGAGAAGGCGGGGCGGGCGGCGCATTTCGCGATTTGCTTACCGGGCTGAACACGCGCGTGCTGCCGAATACCGCAGGCTGCCACACGGTGAAAGAGGCGGTGACCACCGCCCATATGGCGCGCGAGCTGTTTAATACTCGCTGGATCAAGCTGGAGGTGATCGGCCATGCCGATACGCTGCAGCCGGACCCGTTTGGTCTGGTTGAAGCGGCGCGTATTCTCTGTGATGACGGTTTTCAGGTGTTTCCCTACACCACCGAAGATCTGGTGCTGGGGGAAAAGCTGCTGGAAGCCGGTTGCCAGCTGCTGATGCCGTGGGGCGCACCGATCGGTTCCGGCCAGGGGTTACGCAATATTGAAGGGCTGCGCACTATGCGCGCCTGGTTTAACGATGTGCCGTTGATTATTGATGCGGGTCTCGGCGCGCCGAGCCAGGCCGCCCAGGCAATGGAAATGGGCTTTGACGGTATTTTACTCAATACCGCCGTGGCTAAAGCGCAGGATCCCGTACGCATGGCCGGGGCATTTCGCGATGCGATCCATGCCGGGCTGCAGGCGCGGCTGGCGGGGCCGATGGAGCGTCGCGATATGGCGGTGGCCTCCACGCCGGTGTTTGGCCTGGCGGAGTTTAACTCATGAACCGCTATCAGCGGCAGACGATGCTGCCGGAGATCGGCGAGTCTGGACAGCGGCGCCTGGCGCAGGCGAGGGTACTGGTAGTGGGTGCCGGTGGTCTGGGTTCCACCCTGCTTTCGCAGCTGGCGGGGGTGGGGGTGGGGTATCTGCGCATTTACGACGACGACAGGGTAGAAGAGCATAACCTGCACCGGCAAACGCTGTTCACCATGCAGGATATTGGTCAGCCCAAGGCCGCCTGCGCACGTCGGGCGCTCAATGCGCTGAACCCGGAATGCCGGGTTGAGTCAGTGGCAAAACGGCTTTCCGCCAGTACGCTGGCGGCGGCGCTGTGCGATATCGATATCGTGGTGGATGCGGCGGATAATTTTGCCATAACCTGGCCGTTGTCCGATGCCTGCCAGGCGCGCGGTGTGCCGCTGATCGCCGCTTCGGTGCTGGGCCGCCGGGGCTACGTTGGCGGCTTCTGCGCCACCGCACCGAGCTACCGCGCGGTGTTCCCACACCTACCCACTTGCGCCGCCAACTGTAATACCGCTGGCGTGATGGGGCCTGCCGTTGCCGCCATCGGCGCGCTACAGGCGCAGATGGCCCTCAGCACCGTGCTCGGGCTCACGCCTTCTCCACTGGGCTGCATGGTGAACTGCGATTTTGTGAACTGGCACTTTACCTGCTTTCGCTTTGACGATGCGCCGGAACCGACCGAGGCCGCGGTGCCGTTTATTGATGTGCAGATGCTGACCGCTGAAGACTGCATTGTGGAGCTGCGCAGCCATGAAGAGGCGCCGAAGAGCGTGGCGCCGGGGGTGAACCGCATCCTGCCGTTGCAACTGGCGGAGTGGCAGCCGCCGCAAGCAGGACGCATTGTGCTGGTGTGCGCCAGCGGTATTCGCGCGGGCCGCGCGGCGGCCGAGCTTAAAGCGCGGGGCTGCCAGCACCTGGCGATCATCGCCGCCGATTACCTCCCGACGCCCTGAGCAGTGCCAGACGCTGAGCGGCCTCCGGCACGGCCGATTTTTTCATAACGCCCTGAAAGCGCTTCAGGTTAAATACCGGCGACTTCACGAATGTAGCGGCGTGCTTTAACAGCATATTCAAAGGATCTTCCGTAATTAACTCCGAGTTAACAGTCAATTTCCTTGCAGCAATTGGCGGACACAGACAACCGCACCTGGATATATCTCGCCAGCAGCAGCAAAAGCGCATTACGATTCACTGAATGTTCGAGATGTGGCAGCCTGATCACTCTGGCAACAAACTCGCCAGGAAAACCGGGGCGGTTCAGAGGAGCGGGGTAAGTGTATTATTGATCGTAGAAAGCGACGATTATCATAAAGTGGTATAGGTGTCCATGAACGTTATTAATCGACGCACGCAATTTAAC
>JAATFO010000098.1 GCA_015655145.1 Enterobacterales bacterium
TCCAGGAAGCCCGTTTAGGGGCCGTAAGTAACGAATTGGGATGCAAATGTCAGATAGCAATGCGCCTGTTAGTGCGCAGCAGGCAAGAGAGCCTTACAGGCGCATATGAAAAACCTCCGGCTATGCCGGAGGATATTTATTTTTTACACCATCAGGCGGGGTTGGCCGCGATGATCCTGGTGACTTTTTCTGCTTCGGCCGTGAGTTGTAACTGACGATAGGCATTTTCCATCAACGGTAATGCGGTGCGCGTTGCCTTGGTATCCGGGTAATCTTTTATCATTTGCTCTACGCGATTAACTACGGCAACATACGCCTCGCGTTTGGTGTAGAATTGCGCCACAGAAAGCTCGTATTTTGCCAGACGTTCTTTCAGGTAGACCAGACGTTTTCTGGCGTCTGTCGCATACTGGCTATTGGGGTAGCTGCGTAATAATTGCGAGAAATCGCGGAATGCATTACGTGCATGTTCCGGATCACGATCTGAGCGATCAATACCGAAGAAGCCCTGAAGTGCAGAATCATCCAGCGCCATATCCGTCAGACCCTTCATATAGACAACATAGTCAATGTTTGGATGTGTGGGATTAAGACGCATAAAGCGATCAATAGCAGCCTGAGCCAGCGGTAAATCGGCATTTTTATAGTAGGCGTAGATCAGATCTAGCTGAACTTGCTGGGAGTAAGGGCCAAAAGGATAGCGATTATCGAGCGCTTCCAGTTGCGTTATTGCTCCTTTAAAGTTACCGTCCTGCAGCTTTTGCTGAGCTGTGGCATAAATCTCAGATGGCGGGCTGTCCGGAACGGCATCCTTAGAACTGGAGCAACCAACCAGTGTCAGGCTCAACGTGGCTGCAGCCACCAGATATTTCATACGCGTCATGACGATTTGATTATCCTCAGTGTGTTATTACGGAAGCTGTCCGTTTAGCTCCCGATAGTGACCAAATACGATAGCACATTATAATAAACGGCATCGCCGTGAAAACCCAACGTTAACGAAGAAGCTGTTTATGGCACAACAAGTACAACTCACCGCAACGGTGTCCGAATCACAACTCGGACAACGCTTAGATCAGGCTTTAGCGGAATTGTTCCCTGATTATTCACGTTCTCGCATAAAAGAGTGGATCCTTGACCGTCGCGTCATGGTCAACGGTAGCATTATCGCGACACCGAAAGAAAAAGTTTTAGGTGGCGAACAGGTGGCAATCAATGCGGAGATTGATGAAGATGTCCGCTGGGAAGCGCAAGATATTGCGCTGAACATTGTCTACGAAGACAGTGATATTTTGGTGATCAATAAGCCGCGCGATTTAGTGGTTCACCCTGGCGCCGGCAATCCTGATGGTACGGTATTGAATGCGTTATTGCATTATTATCCTGACATTGCGAATGTGCCGCGTGCGGGCATTGTACATCGACTGGATAAAGATACCACCGGGTTGATGGTGGTCGCGAAAACAGTTCCGGCTCAAACGCATCTGGTTGAGTCGTTGCAGTTGCGCGAAATTACCCGTGAGTATGAAGCTGTGGCCATCGGCACCATGACGGCAGGCGGTACAATCAATGAACCGATTAGCCGTCATCCGAGCAAACGGACCCATATGGCTGTTCATCCCATGGGTAAACCGGCGACGACACATTATCGTATTATGGAACATTTTCGGGCTCATACCCGTTTACGTTTACGGTTGGAGACAGGCCGTACGCATCAAATTCGTGTTCATATGGCGCATATTAACCACCCGTTGGTCGGTGATCAGCTGTATGGCGGACGTCCTCGTCCGCCAAAAGGCGCATCTGAGGCGTTTGTCACGGCATTGCGCCAGTTTGACCGTCAGGCGCTGCATGCCACCATGCTGCGGCTTTATCATCCCATCACCGGTATTGAGATGGAGTGGCACGCCCCATTGCCTGAGGATATGCTCGCATTGATTAATGTGCTAAAAGAGGATACCGACATGTTTAAAGACCAACTGGATTGGTTATGAATGGGCTGATCATTCCTGACTGGCCTGCGCCGTCCTCTGTCCGCGCCTGTTCAACCACCCGTATTGGCGGCGTGAGTCGTGGTCCCTGGCGTTCACTTAATCTTGGTGCGCATGTCGGCGATGATACGGTTAATGTCGCAACCAATCGGGAAACATTAATGACGTCGGCAGGATTGCCTGCGCAACCGATCTGGCTGGATCAAGTTCATGGCACTGAGGTGCTGCGAGTGGCGGATCAGCCGCCCGCGCCCGGTACCCTTGTGCGGGCTGATGCAACCTGGAGCAACCGTAGCGAGATCGTTTGCGCCACGATGACCGCAGATTGCCTGCCGGTGTTATTTTGTTCAGCGGACGGCAAAGAAGTCGCTGCTGCTCATGCGGGGTGGCGGGGGTTGTGCGCTGGCGTGCTGGAAGCAACGCTGAGCCATTTTTCGTGCCCGGCGCACGAGATTCATGTCTGGCTTGGTCCGGCCATTGGTCCGGATGCATTTGAAGTCGGGGCAGACGTGTTTGCTGCATTTGTTGCAAAGAATGCAGACTCTGCGGCGGCTTTCCGCCCTGTCGGACAAAAATACTATGCGGATATCTGGCAACTGGCGCGGTTACGCCTGATTGCTCAGGGCGTGCGTTCTGTCAGTGGGGGCGGGCTTTGTACGGTCACGCAAGCGGAACATTTTTTCTCCTACCGGCGCGATGGCGTCACTGGCCGTATGGCAAGTTTAATCTGGCTGATATAACCTTATGCCACAAGACGGTCCAGTTTGTGTTTATTTTCACCAAAATACCGGTCATTAACCTTGAAATTTTGAGGGAAGACCTCATTTAATCTCCAGTAGCATTTTGACCTGTATGGGAGGAATTATGCGTCTGGATCGTCTTACTAATAAATTCCAGCTAGCGCTTGCCGATGCTCAGTCTCTTGCGCTTGGCCGCGACAATCAATTTATCGACCCCTTGCACCTGATGAGCGCTTTGCTCTCACAGGAAGGGGGGACCGTACGTCCATTGCTCACTACCATCGGGGTTGATGTCGCGGTTCTGCAACGTGATATTGAGCAGGCACTTAGTCGTCTGTCGCAAGTCGAAGGCACCGACGGTGATGTTCAGCCTTCTGCTGATCTTGTCAGGGTACTCAATCTTTGTGACAAACTGGCGCAAAAGCGCGGCGATAACTTTATATCATCTGAACTGTTTGTTCTGGCGGCCCTCGATTCGCGCAGTTCACTGGCTGATTTACTGAAATCTGCCGGTGTCACCAGCGACAAGCTAACGAAAGCCATTGAGCAAATGCGTGGAGGGGAGAGCGTGAACGATCAAGGGGCTGAAGATCAACGTCAGGCGTTAAAGAAATACACCATCGATCTTACCGAACGGGCTGAACAAGGCAAACTTGACCCGGTGATTGGCCGCGACGAAGAGATACGCCGTACTATTCAGGTGCTGCAACGTCGAACCAAAAATAACCCCGTATTGATTGGGGAACCCGGTGTGGGCAAAACGGCCATCGTGGAAGGGCTGGCGCAACGTATCATTAACGGTGAGGTCCCCGAAGGTCTGAAAGGTCGGCGTGTCCTGGCGCTTGATATGGGGTCGCTGGTGGCGGGAGCTAAATATCGCGGTGAGTTTGAAGAACGTCTGAAAGGGGTTCTGAGCGATCTGTCTAAGCAAGAAGGCAACGTCATTCTGTTTATTGATGAGTTGCATACCATGGTTGGTGCCGGCAAAGCGGATGGCGCAATGGACGCCGGTAATATGCTTAAACCCGCTCTGGCTCGGGGCGAACTGCATTGCGTTGGTGCGACGACACTCGACGAATACCGCCAGTACATTGAAAAAGATGCCGCGCTGGAGCGTCGTTTCCAGAAGGTGTTTGTTGCCGAACCCAGTGTTGAAGATACCATCGCGATTTTGCGTGGACTGAAAGAACGTTATGAACTGCATCACCATGTGCAGATTACTGATCCGGCGATTGTGGCCGCGGCAACGTTATCACATCGTTATATTGCTGATCGTCAACTGCCGGATAAAGCGATCGATTTGATCGATGAGGCGGCTTCCAGTATTCGCTTACAAATGGATTCTAAACCAGAGCCACTGGATCGCCTCGAACGCCGTATTATCCAACTGAAACTGGAACAGCAAGCGCTGAAAAAAGAGTCAGATGACGCCAGCGTTAAGCGCCTTGAGATGCTGGAAGATGAACTCGGCCAGAAAGAGCGTGAATATTCTGTGTTGGAAGAGGAATGGAAAGCGGAAAAAGCATCTCTTTCCGGCACGCAATCGATTAAAACTGAACTGGAACAGGCAAAGTTGTCGCTGGAGCAAGCGCGGCGTTTAGGTGATCTGGCGCAAATGTCTGAGTTGCAATACGGCAAGATCCCGGATCTGGAAAAACGCCTGGCGACGGCCATGCAATCGGAAGGGAAAACCATGCGTTTGCTGCGTAACCGCGTAACCGATGTTGAAATTGCCGATGTGCTGGCGCGCTGGACGGGGATTCCTGTCGATCGGATGATGGAGGGTGAACGTGACAAGCTGTTACGCATGGAACAGGAACTGCACACCCGGGTAATTGGTCAGGATGAAGCGGTGGAAGCCGTCTCTAATGCGATTCGTCGTAGCCGGGCCGGGTTGTCCGATCCAAATCGTCCGATTGGTTCTTTCCTGTTTCTTGGTCCAACTGGTTTGGGTAAAACAGAACTTTGTAAGGCACTGGCTAATTTCCTGTTTGACAGTGATGATGCGATGGTGCGTATCGACATGTCTGAATTTATGGAAAAACATTCAGTTTCACGTCTGGTTGGGGCGCCTCCGGGATATGTGGGCTATGAAGAGGGCGGTTATCTTACCGAAGCGGTCCGTCGGCGCCCTTATTCGGTCATTTTGCTGGATGAAGTGGAGAAAGCGCACCCTGATGTTTTCAATATTTTATTGCAGGTGTTAGATGATGGACGACTCACTGACGGACAGGGACGAACGGTTGATTTCCGTAATACTGTGGTGATTATGACCTCAAACCTGGGTTCAGATTTAATTCAGGAACGTTTCGGGGCGCTCAATTACAGTGAAATGAAGGATATCGTGATGATTGAAGTCGGTCACCATTTCCGTCCTGAGTTTGTGAACCGTATTGACGAAGTGGTGGTTTTCCATCCATTAGGTGAGAAACACATTGCATCTATCGCCAAAATTCAGTTGCAGCGTTTGTACAAACGTCTGGAAGAGCGTGGATTTAGTGTTCACCTCTCTGATGAGGTATTAAAATTGCTTGGCAAGAATGGCTATGATCCCGTCTATGGCGCACGGCCATTGAAACGGGCAATCCAGCAACAGATAGAAAATCCGCTGGCACAGCAGATTCTGTCTGGCACATTGCTGCCGGGTAAAACCATTGAGATGGATGTTCGCGATGGCGTTATCGTAGCGCATCAATAAGGTCACTTAACATCACTACGAATATGGGCCTGCGGGCCCATTTTTCTGGCGTTCCCCTTATACAGAGTGACGTTTTATCGCCTTTTTGGGTGAAAAATGAGCGCTTGAACGATTTACCGAGAATAAGCACTTGTCAGCCGGCGGGAACCCCCTATAATGCGCCCCCACTGACCCGGGATAACCGGTCAGCGGAGGTCACACTCCGGCGGGGCTTCAGGAAATAAATACTTGACTGGCCCGGAGGAAAGCGTAATATACGCCA
>JAATFO010000037.1 GCA_015655145.1 Enterobacterales bacterium
CCTGCCCCATCAGGCAAATTTTACTTGCCACTTTGGCCCTGGGCAGTGCCTAAAATCCTCGCGTACTACGCGTACGCGCTGGTTTCTCCGCGCGGTCCGTATTCAAATTGACTGCGACAATAATACCTACTGGGCCAGGCTCTTAGCTCATTAAAAAGGCCGGAAGCGATTCCCTCGATCCTTCCGGCCTTTTTTTATCCGCCGGTAGCCAGTCACCATTCATAATAATAGATGGCGAAAGAATGAATATCCCATGCTGGAATAAAATGACGGCCTACATTTTCATGCAGAATAATTGGAGATCGACAAATTTTTATATGTATCCTGAATATTCATTAAGATAAATAAATTCGATAAACGCCTAACGATGACGGGTCGGTTAAACGCCAGAAAATGCATTCATAATAACACCGCCGGAAATAATAAGTAGCATTGCAAATATTGCTGCGAGGTCAGGTTTTTGTTTATAAAGCACCATGGAGCATAGTGTAACGCCGACAATGCCAAAACCACACCACAGTGAGTAGGCCACGCCCACGGGAATAGTGCTCATGGCGCGAGTCAGGGCAAAATAACACAGTGAATAGGCAAGGATCACCAGAACAGAAGGACCAGGTTTACTAAAACCATTGGTCTTTTTTATCATTGATGTGCCGGTAATTTCAGAACCAATAGACAAAGCCAGCCATAAAAAACCCAAATTAAACATGATATCTTCCTTTCAATTAGTGAGTGATTTTCTTATCCAGTGATGAAATCGCCGGCGGGGGTGTTTCTTCCGCTTCTTCACCGCCCATTTTTGAGAACAAGTTCATAATGATAATTCCGCAGGCGATGACGACCATACCAATAATGGCGGCGGTATCCGGATGTTGACCATAGAAAACCATACCCAATGTTGAAACCATTAATATTCCGGTACCAGACCAGGTTGCATAAGCAAGACCAACGGGAATGTTTTTTACTGCGCGTGAAAGTGAGTAATAACAGATACAATACAGCACTACGATCAGTGCCAGCAGTAGGGTTTTGCTCGTACCTTCACTGTTATCAAACATTTTTAATGTCGAGGTTGCTGAGGTTTCCGACAGGATCACCAACAACATCCATAGCCAGCATTTCTTTTTAGATGACATGACAAACTCCTGATTGGCTTACAAAGCTAAGGTTATTTTTTCATTTTCTTTAAATAATCGGCAGCGGCATCCGTAAGCCGCGCTGACGGTTGCCTGGCAAGTTCCTGATTGCTCACCAGATCGGTGACGGTGATGTAACGCGAAGCGTTTTCCTCATTCTTTATCGGCGCCGGCGACGTGCCATTACCCAGCTTGTCCGCCAGCTCATTCATGGTGCAGAGCGTTACGCCATAGGTTTCCAGCTGAGTGAGCGTGTGGTGAATACGTGCCATATAGGTCGGGTTTTTATCTAACCCGCGGATCTGGTTTAGCTCGCTGCTCGGGTCACAGTGATAACGCAAGGCCAGCACCGGGATCGCGCTAAGCAGCGCATGGTGTATCAGTTTGCTGACCGGGTTTTGCAATACTCCGCTCACCACGTCCGCCGCCAGTGGATAATCCATAAAAGGCAAAACCAACGCCTGGTACGGTAGTGGTGCTGTGGCTGGCGGCAGAAAACCAGCAGGCAGGACCTCTCCCAGCCGCTCCCAGTGCTGAAACGCGTCGGCATCCTCGGCAACCACCAGGCTAAAACGCAAATCTAACGCCTGTAACCGATCAAAGATCTCTTGTTGGTAGCCCCTGGCGGCGGTTAATGCCAGCAGCGTTGGTTTTCTCAGCCGCTGCAGGATTATCGTTACCAGGCGTTCCATTTCGTTTTCGGTCATGTGGTGCTCCTGTCAGCGCAACAGTGATACCTGAGCGCTATTTTTCAGGCCTGCGGCATTGGCTTCTTCGGTATCAATATGGAACTCCAGCACGAAATCATCGCGCACGCGAACCACCACTTCATCAAAGATCAAACCTCGTTCGCCCGGGCTGCATACCCGGACTTTCTGGCCATTGCAGACGCTGAACTGTTGCGCATCCTGTGGTGACATATGAATATGTCGCCATGCGCAAATCACTTGAGAGCGAAGTTCAACGTGACCCGCCGGACCGATAAGTAACGCATCGCCGGCATTTTCCAGGCAACCTGACTCGCGCACCGGCGCCTTAATTCCCAGGACAAAACAGTCGGCGCGGGAAACCTCAAGCTGTGTAACGGCGCGCGCCGGGCCGAGGACCCGCACGTTGGTCAGCGAACCTTTCGGACCAACCACCGTGATACACTCCGTGGCGGCAAATTGTCCCGGCTGACGCAGTGCTTTGAATGGCGTTAGCGTGTGGCCCCGGCCAAATAATGTTTCAATATCCGCCTGGGCAAGATGAACGTGACGGTTAGACACACCGACCGGAATGCTCAGCGCGGGAGGTTGTAAGCGGGCAGCGATTTTCTCCCTGATAAGCTGATCTATCATGCTTTCTTCCCTTTCTTTATCTGGGCTTTGTGGTCGACGTCGGTGGGGGCGAGCGGCAGCGCGGCCATCTCTTCGTGCGAAGTAGGCTGCGGCGTGGGTGCCGTTTCTTGCGCAGTGATCTCAGGTTGTGGTGCAAGCTCAGTCTGAGGTGCTGCTACGTGGTTTACTTCAGTATGCGACGAGTAGCCTTTGAGGGTCGTCAGAGCGTCTACCACGCTGCGTTCCGGACGCGCAATGACCAGGGAATTCACCGGGTGTTGTGTACCAGCAATCTCCACGCCTCGTTCCACGGCAGTGATGATCGCGCTGATCTCTCCCTCAAAACAAACACTCACCAGCCCTGAACCAATTTTACGATAACCAATGCAACTGACCTCGGCGGCTTTGCACGCTGCATCCACTGCCTGGATTGCCGCAACCAGCCCCTGTGTTTCAATTACGCCTAAACTTTTCATTGTCGGCTCCTGTTAATGTCGGACTAAGCGAATATCAAAATCAAATGCCTGAAAGAATGTTTCCAGGCGGTTTAACTCATTGCTGCTGTAAGACGGATCGGTGGTCATGGGATAAACCATATCCAGCTTGTCATATTTGTTTTTGCCCAGTTGGTGATAAGGCAGCATATCAATGCGTGGAATATTTCCGCGTCGCGCCAGTTTTTTTACATAGTCTATTGCGCCGGTAATCGCTTCCCATGAATCGTTATAACCACGGACCAACGGCATGCGAATAATGACTTTGGCGCCAGAGTCAACCAACCATTCCAGGTTGCGACGAATACCTTCATTACCAATGCCAAATAATGATTTGTGTTGTTCGCTGTTAATTTGCTTAATATCAAATAAAAAGGTATCGGTGACGGGGGCCAGTTTCTGATAATTAGCCAGAGAGGTGGTTCCCTGCGTTTCTATTGCGGTGTTAATCATCATCTTTTTGCATTCACTAAACAGGGCAGCGGCAAAATCTGTTTGCAGACTCATTTCACCGCCTCCGATAGTAACGCCGCCCCCGGAAGCAATATAAAAATCGTAATCTTGCATAATAATTTCCATCAGTTCCTCGACGGTGACGTCCTTACCCATAATATCAAGCGCATTACGGGTACAGATCGCTTCACATTGCCGGCAACCGATGCAATCTTTATTGCGGTCAACAAAATGTTTCATGTTGCCGTTCTCTTCGGCCTGATAATGAATTCCGACCGGACAGACGTCGACACACGCACCACAATCAATACATTTGTCGTGCGAAAACATCACCTGAAACTGGCTGACCAACCCTTCCGGGTTGGCGCACCATGGACAACGGATATTACAGCCTTTAAAAAAAATCAGCGTGCGAATGCCATCTCCATCATAAATGGAGTATTTCTGAATATTAAATATTCGACCTTTTAATTCTTGTGTTGCGACCACGCTCGCCTCCTGAATAAAACAGAACATCCTTGTTCTTATTGCTGTTCCCTTCGTTTCAGAATTCTTCAATCATCGTGCGGCTGATAATTTCATCCTGAACTTCTTTACACAGTTCAACAAAATAAGCACTGTAGCCAGCGACACGCACAATCAGGTCGCGGTATTTTTCTGGCTCCTGTTGCGCTTTTTTCAGGACTTCATTATCGACATAACTGAATTGCATCTGACCGTTGCCTAAAATAGACGCGGTACGTAATAAAGTAATTAAGCCGTGACGCCCTTCTGGTGTGTCGAGCAACCCTTTCAGGAACTTGAAGTTATGCACCATGCCGATATTCATGGTTTCCACATTCATTTTGCTCACGGATTTGATGATGGCGGTCGGCCCCTGTTTATCCGCGCCCTGGGTCGGACTAATACCATCTGACAGTGGCATCCATGCCTGGCGTCCGTTGGGGGTCGCGTTGGTCAATTCACCAATTGGCGTGTTGTTCGAGATAGACAGCGTACCGTGGCTGAAGGTGGAATAGAGCATCTTGTATTTACGGCACTCTCTTTCCGTCCATTCGGTAATATCCAGCGCATACTGGTCAACGTAGTTGTCGTCGTTGCCGTATTTCGGCGCATTCAGACAGTCGCGGCGCAGCGCTTCATTGCCGGCAAAGTTGGCGAGCAGCGCATCGCGTAGCTGTTCCAGCGTATATTTTTTGTCTTCATACACCAGCTTACGAATCGCCGCCATAGAGTCGACATAGGTTGCTAATCCGGAGAAGATCAACCCTGGACCATAATTGACCACTGCGCCGCCGGCGGCGACATCTTTACCGCTTTCCATGCAACCTTCCACCAGCAGTGACATCAGTGGTTTAGGCGCTACGTCGCGGTGAACGCGCTGACTGATGACGGTGCCGATGGCCGAGAGGCGAACGATATGCGCCACCTGTTGTTTTACCGCGGCGTCAAATGCGTCAAAGGTTTGCAGGTCACGTAAATCTCCGGTATCCAGCCCTTGATGGCTGTCGAACAGCACCATGCGACCCCGGTTAAGCACAAACTCAATTGCGATGGGCCACTGGGTATAGCCGGTTGATGTCCACTGGTAAATCCGCCCGGATTTTTGCGGTTCCACACAGCCCATCAGGCAATAATCGCGTGCGTCGTCAAAATCAAACCCTTTACGCAGCATCATTTTGATATGGGAATCATCGAAGTGGCAGGCCGGGAAGCCCATGCCCGCTTTCACCACATCAACAATTTTTTCCATGTACTTCTGTGGTGACTGGTTATGAATACGGCACGCCAGCGAAGGCTGGTACACTTTGACAAAACGCACCGCATCCATAATGAGGTAGGTGAGATCATTACAGGCATCGCCGCCGGTACGTTTTTGGCCACCGACGGTCAGATTGATAAACGGCTGGTATCCGGCAAAATACTTGGCGCCTGCTTCACTGGACATCCACATCAGTTCGGCACACTTGATGATGAATGCCTGTAGCAGTTCCAGCGCGTCTTGCTGGGTTATCCGGCCCTCGCGAATATCTGCTTCATACATTGGGTAGCAATACTGGTCGAGACGGCCAAGAGAAAGCCCGGTTTGGTTCTCTTCCACTTCAAATAATGATTCCACAGTCCAGACACTTTGCAGCGCTTCCTGCAGGGTTTTCGGCGGTTTGGCCGGGACGTTCTCATTAACCTGTGCGATGGTCAGCAACTCTGCGCGCCGTTGTGCGTTCGGCTCCGCCGCCGCCAGTTCACGGGCATGTGCCGCGATACGTTTGGCATAATTCACCACCCCATCACAGGTTTCGATGGCTGCTTTATAGAAATAGATCCGGTCGATATCTTCCGGGTTTTCCATGCTCAGCCTCGCAAGATGCGCTGCAGCGTCAGCTTTGATGCCGTCCATCCCTTTAGTGAACAGCAGCACGTCATAGCCTGGACAGGTATCGCCCCCGCCATTAATCTGATGGTAGGAGAGGTCGCTAACGAAGGTTTCACCGCTGAAGGACCAGACACCCGCTTCACGATACTGCGCTTCACAGATCTCATCCAGTGAGCGCCCTTCCCAGAACGGTACAATCTCTTCACGAATGGTCTTTTTGTCTGCTTCACTGATAACGAAGGGATCCTGCGGACGGGTGCCCATGGTATCGAGCTCGTCTCTGACCCAGCGCCAGGCGATATCCGGCGAGAAGGCCCCGGCGCGTGCTTTACCACACGGATGACCGACAATCAGTTCTTCATTCTGAATCAAAATCGGCGCGGTTTCGCAGGCGCGGCGGAAGGCTTTTGCGCGCAACAGGATTGTCGGCATGCCGGGATTATTTCTTACCACCTCGGTAAAGGCCAATGCCCGGTAAATCGAGACACTCGGGCGGGCTTCCAGGTAGTGGTTACGCAGACGTTGCAGACGCGGCGTCAGGCCTTCCATCACGTTGTCGTCAGAGTGGGCATTGCATGTTGGCGCCGGGCTGACGCAGTGCGCGCCGTGGAACAAACGCACCGTCAGAGCCAGGGCGCTCAGTTTCTGATGGGCGTTCAGGAATCGTGAGGACAGCGGATTGATGATTAGGCTGGGGTCCGAGAGGCTAACGCCGTGCAGCATGGCATCAAACATCGGATAACCATCGAGTGCACGCACGGCGCGTACTTCACTCAATTCGGCCAGTTTAAACCACAGACATTCGATGATTTCATCGGCCTGTTGCTCATTCAGTTTGCCGCTGTCTGTATCATGCTGATACCACGGCAACAGGGCTTTATCTACGCCGCAGGGGTTTACCGCGTAGCTGCCGTTATCCAGGTGTAAGGCCAGTTGGAATAGATAAAAGGCCTGACATGCTTCTTTAAAACTACTGGCGGGATGTGCCGGCACGCGGCGTAGAATGGCGGCGCTCTCGCGTAGCTCGGCCTGGCGGTATGGATTACTGTCGCTAACCGCGAGCAATTCGGCCTGATCAGCCATTTTTTCCGCCAGGGCGAGCAGGGCATCGCAGGCGTACAGGGCGGCGCGGCAGGCATTGACCTCATCCATACCGCTACGGCTGACAGCGCTACCCAGCGATTGAGCTTTGGCTTCAATTTGCGCTCTGATGGCGGTCACGCCTTTGTCAATGATCAGCAGATAGTCTGGCGAGGCGAGTTCACTGTTCAGATTCAGGCACTGGAAAACAGAACTGCGCTGGAGGGTGGATTCATCATGGAAAATCGCGCCACGTGGCGTAGATGTTTGGTTGCCGACAATCAGTTCATCCAGACCGATACTGACGGGTAATTGACGGATCAGCGCGTAAAAGCGACGTGCCGGTTTAACCGCCGCTGGCGTGCCGGCGATATCGTTTTCCAGTGTGTTTAACGTTGTGGCGTGTTCAACGCACAGCGTGCTTTTATGTGAGAGTAAGCGTTCTGCCAGCACGTGGACGCGCGGCGTTAAAGTGTAGTGTGCCATGAGGTTCTCCTGATGTACTTATCAATGACCCTAACGGGCCGCGCTGTCCCAACTGTCGCCATGCCATGCCTGGCGATAAAGCGCACTCAGCAAGGCGGTATCGGGTGTCCGGGGGTTAGTCGGGGTGCAACTATCGCGTAGTGCCTGCGCCACCATGTCCGGCAATTGCTGTTCAAATTGTTCCGCGTTGACGCCGGTATCACGAATACCTGCGGGCAGAGCCATTTCGTCTTTTAATGTGTGAATGGCGACCAGCAGGCTGGTGACCCCTTCACGGGGCGTACTGGCGGGGAGATCCAGTAAATGGGCCAGACGGGCATATTTTTGCGCGGCATCGGTCGCGCACTGGCCGTTGTAATCGGCGTTGAATGCCACCACGCTGGTCATTAACAGGGCGTTGGCGCGGCCATGTGGAATACGGAACATGCCGCCAAGTGCGTGCGCCAGGCTGTGCGTGACCCCCAGTGAGGCGTTAGTGAAAGCCATACCGGCCATACAGGAAGCGTTATGCATTTTTTCTCGTGCCAGCAGGTTGTTCCCCTGGCGCCAGCAGGTCGGTAGATAGCTGAATACCAGCCGAACGACTTTTTCCGCCATCGCGTCAGAAAAATCACTGGCATGGCGTGAAACATAGGCTTCCAGCGCGTGGCACAGCACATCCATCCCGGTGTCTGCGGTGATGGATGCGGGCACAGAGACCACCAGCTCAGGGTCGAGAATGGCGATATCCGGCAGCATAAATGCATCCACCAGTACCAGTTTTTCCGTGTGAGATTTCACCACGGAAAAACGGGTGACTTCGGAACCGGTACCGCTGGTGGTGGGAATAGCCACAAAACAGGGACGCGGACGGGCGCTGTCTGGGCGGGTTTGATGCAGGGCGTAAATCACCGCTTTCGCCGCATCAATCACCGACCCGCCACCCAGCGCCACCACCACATCGGGATAATCCGCATCCATCACTTTCATGCCACGCACCACGGTGGCGATATCCGGGTCGGCAACCACGTCATCCCAGAGGCGAAAGCGGATACCGCGTTGCTGCCACAGTGTGGTTACGCGTTCGGCCAGACCAAACTTGACCATCGCGCTGTCTGTTACCAGCAGAGCGTTTTTCGCTGGTACATCGTTCAGTGCGGTCAGCGCGTTCGGACCAAACTGGATCCTGGGTTTAATCAGAAATTCACTCATCGTGTTATTCACTCCTCAGCGATCCCGAAAGACTTTCTCGACAATGGCGACGACCGACATGGCTTTATAACGGTCTTTATTCAGTGCGAAATACGCCTCCGCCAGCACGATGTCGTGTACGCCTGCGCCAACGCTGTCTACCGCAACCCAGGTTTTGTCCTTCATCAGCTGTTCATCGTCATCCAGTGCGGTGATGAGCAGGAGATTACTGCCACGCAGCTCTGCGCACTTTTGGGTTGCGACGACATGGCCGGTTACCTTTGCGAGAATCATGGTTTATATCGCCTTATATCAATGGGTTATTTGCCAACCCGTTCCAGTACCTGACGGATAATACGTTCAACGTTTTGTTCGGTAATGTCATCGTTTGCCGTCGTTTGTTCGCAGGACATCTGGGCAAAACGGGTATCGGTTGTGCCGGGGGTTACCGGGGTAGCCGCAGGGTTAAAGCGCATATCATTCAGAATGCTGAGTGACGAATTGCCCGTAGCAAGGGCAGAGACCGGGGCGATGTGTGGCCGTGGCTCGGTGCGGTGGCCAGGGGCGCGTAATTCTTCAATCGTTCGCACGCCATAGCCCACTTTGCGCACATTGAGCAGGTTCATCGGCCCGACGTTATCAGAACTGGATCCGCCACCTATGGCGCCGCAACCCAGAGTTAATGCAGGAAAAAGGTTAGTGGTGGCGCCAATGCCGCCCAGTGCCGCTGGGGTGTTAATCAGAATACGATTGACCGGTTTTTCCAGACTGAACTGGCGAATAACATCCTGGTTGCGGGTGTGGATCACCAGCGTATGGCCCAGACCTTCGTTAGTCAGCAACTCAACCACCCGGTGGCAGGCGGCTCGCCAGTCTTCTTCCACGTACAGGCCGAGGATCGGACAAAGTTTTTCACGGGAGTAAGGGTTCTTGCGCGAAACGGTCGTTTGCTCGGCAATCAGAACTCGGGTGCTGGCAGGAACGCTGAATCCGGCCAGCTGACTCAGGCAAAGTGCTGTTTTTCCTACCACTTGCGGGTTGATGGTGCCGTTCGGGCGCAGCAACAGGGCCGCCATTTTTGCTGCTTCAGATTCGTTCATGAAATACGCGCCCTGAGTTTCCAGTTCACGATGAACTTCATCGGAGATACAGCGTTCAACAATAATCGATTGTTCTGATGCGCAGATAACCCCGTTGTCGAAGGTTTTGCTGGTGATGATATCATTCACTGCCCGGGGGATATCCGCGCTGCGCTCAATAAATGCCGGGCCGTTGCCCGGGCCGCCGCTGATGGTGGGCGTACCGGAAGCATAGGCCGCACGGACCATGCCTTCGCCGCCGGTAGCAAGGATGAGCGAGACCTCTTTGCTGTGCATCAATTCTGAGGTGGCATCCAGCGTCAGTTCAGTAATGCCGTTGACTGAACCGGCTGGCGCGCCCGCCGCCTCTGCGGCGCTTTTCACAATCTCGATCGCCTTCTGGCTGCATTTACGTGCACCAGGATGTGGGGAGAAGATGATCGCATTGCCCGCTTTAAGCGCAATTAACGCTTTATAGAAAATGGTGGAGGTTGGGTTAGTGGAAGGCACCAGTGCGCAAATCAGGCCTAAAGGCACGCCCACGTCCATCACTTTTTTCACCGGATCGTCATGAATGATGCCGACGGTTTTCATCTCTTTGATGGCGTCGTACACATGCAGCGAGGCGAAACGATTTTTCAGCACTTTGTCTTGCCAGTTACCGAAACCGGTCTCTTCACATGCCATTTTCGCCAGCATTTCGGCGTGATGAGCGGCTTCCTGGGCGACATTTTTTACGATGGCATCGATCTGCCGCTGTGAAAAGGTCGCCAGAATCGCCTGGGCTTTTTTGGCATTGCGCACCAGTTCCCGTGCGCTCTGCCGGGATTGCAAGTCGTTATCTAGTGCAATCATGAATCTATCCTTTGTCAGACTAAAAGAGTGGAGACGGGGCGCGTCTCATCAGGCTTTGTGCTGTGACGCGATCTTTTCGATATCGTTATGTGGACGCGCAATGACACGCGACGTCACTACGGTACCAACACGTTTAGCGGCTTCGACGCCAGAATCGACGGCGGCGTTAACAGCGCCGACATCGCCTTTCACCATGGCGGTCACCAGTCCGGAACCGACGTTCTCATAGCCGATCAATTCGACATTGGCGGCTTTACACATAGCGTCTGCCGCTTCAATGCAGGCCACCAGCCCTTTGGTTTCGATCAGACCCAGCGCTTCTTTCATCCTGCTTTCTCCTCTTTTGCGGCCATTTTTTCCGCCACTTTGTATTTCGCGACAATTTTGTTGATGTCGTTATGTGGGCGAGCAATGACCAGCGAGGTCACGACTTCGCCAATGCGTTGTGCCGATTCCACGCCAGAATCCACGGCGGCCTTCACGGCGCCGACATCGCCTTTCACCATGGCGGTCACCAGTCCGGAACCGACGTTTTCATAGCCAATTAATTCGACATTGGCGGCTTTACACATGGCGTCTGCCGCTTCAATGCAGGCCACCAACCCTTTGGTTTCAATCAGACCTAATGCATCACCCATTTGCTTTCCTCCGGCATTACGCCTTGTGTTTAATTACGATCTTGTTGATGTCGTTATGCGGACGGGCAATCACCAGCGATGTCACGACTTCGCCAATGCGTTGCGCTGATTCCACACCGGAATCTACGGCGGCCTTCACCGCGCCAACGTCCCCTTTCACCATGGCAGTGACCAATCCTGAGCCGACGTTTTCATAGCCGATTAACTCGACATTGGCGGCTTTACACATTGCATCCGCCGCTTCAATACAGGCCACCAACCCTTTGGTTTCAATCAGACCTAATGCATCACCCATTGTGATTCCTCCTTAAAACAGGTTTTTTATGAGTAACGAAAACCACCTGCGTTACGGCGTGAATACGCAGAACTGGCGTTCGAATCCCACTATATTTATTACCACCAAAATGGAAATTTAAATTGAAAATAATGTCATTTATAGTTTTTTATCCTGATATTTTATTATTTTTATTTATTATTTACGTCTTTATGCTGTTTTCGTGATGCGTATTTGTGGCGTTGATATATGCTGTTTTGCGGGCTGGCATCATCGGATTCGCTTTGTTGAAGGTTTGTTAATTAATTGCAGGTGAGGGGAAATCAATAGCCAACAGAAGTGTGGGCCCGGTCATGTTTTGGTGGTGGGGGAACAACGAATATAAATACACATTGTGCGGTTTTTTTTGCCGGAAGGACGTCAGGAGAATGCGGACGGGGTTTTGGTCTCGTTAGTGAGCACTCATACACCTTTGTCGGATGGCGTCTAGTCGTACTTACTGCCGGATTTTAACGTACAGATGTAGAGCGGGGAATTGAGTGAACTGAGCAGAATGGCGTTGTCGTTAAGTTTTTGGGCACTCAAAAACAGCCCGTCATGGCTGTCGGACATTTCACGCATAAAGTAATCAAAGATAATGTCAGGTGACTGATCAATCGATGAGGCGCTGGCCTCCCATTTGCTGATGCGGTAGTGGCGTTCAGTCGGTGAGACACGTTTGGTGGTGTAGCTAAACTTGACGTAGCGTTGCAGGTACAACCATCCGGCATCAGAGTCGGTATAGCCTTCGACGACGATCGATCCCTGGCCATGAGTGCCAAAGTTAAAATGAATATTGCCGTTAACGTTCTCTTTTTCCATATTTTCAAAACGCATAATCGCTTTTGTCGAGCAATTCATCAGACCGGCATTTTCCGCAGGTAAAAAGTGCCAGACACTAAACCCCGCAGCGGCGGTGAAAATCAGCACAGAGAGCGCAAATAGCGGTTTTGGCGCAAGTTTCATTGCGGGTTCCAGGCGTAGTAGAAATAGTTATCGCAATAGCTGAACGGGTTATTCTCATACATCGCACAATGCACCAAAAACACCCGCCCCAGCCCGTTTGTTTGTAACTTATCGCCATAGAAAAAATAGAACTGTTCGCCCGGTTTGCAGGTAAGTTTCAGACGCTGGCGCACGGCATCGAAGTTTTTGCGATAAGCATTGCCCGCCACGGAACTCAGCATATCTTCACTGGCCAGTAATGCGCATTCGTGTTGGGTCAATGGTGTTAATGATATGGGGTGCGACGCGACGCGGCCGACAAGGGCAAAACCTACCAGCAAGCATGATATTGCCAGCAGCGCGGCACTTGCCATATACCAGCACATACCACGCTCATGCTGTGGGCATGGTGGGTTTGGCGAGTTTTCCTTGGGTGCTGCAACCTCATGGCAAGGATCAGGCGCGGCCAGTAGCGGGATGGGGGATTCCACCAGCGTTTCAACCACGATGGCCGGGTTCAATTGCAGATTGCCGCGCGAGATGGTGACGATAATATTGTCAATGTGGTAGTGGCGAAAGGTTTTACGCAGCATACTCAGGTACTGGTTGAGGTTGCTGTTAGATGATGTGAGGCCGTTATCATCCCAGACCTTTTTCAGTACTTCTTCCCGGCTGACAACGGCGGTATTGCGCAGGAAGAAAAAAAGTAACGCATTGGCGGTGATAGAAAGTTGAGCGTCCGGTGTATCGCTATCAGGCAGCATGAGAGTACCGTCTGCGGCATCATAAATGAGGCGGGCATTGATGTTGTAGCGCATTGGCGACTCATCCGTGTTGTTCATTGGCAGCACCCCGTTCAGGGGGGCGCTGCATCGCAATGAGATCGCTGATCAATGCCTGATGGTGTCTGGCGCTCATTGTTGGGCTTTCCGTGGTGCGGAAAATGACTTTATCCATCATGGACAGGATCTTTTGTTCGGTGTTGAGCTTCTGTATTCATGGCCGGGATAATACCGACCAGCCGGTATGATTCTTCTTGATCGTGATCAACAGGGATGGGACGTATACCGGATTTATCCTGAGACTGTGTCCCGACTCACAATTCGTCGTATTGACTGAAATGTAAGGAAATTTTCTACGGGTGAATTTGCGCTGCCCTATACGCTGGCGTCATTAGACCATGGGGCCTCTTTTTCTTTCTTTGCGCTTACCGACGGCAATGTATTGACGCGCATCTGGCTGGCCTCGTCATCGTCCCGTGCTGACACCAGGTTGTCCGTTTCTGGCCTTCTTTCATCCCTGGTTCCCCGCCATGATGGTGCTATAGCAAATCATACCGGAGTCCAGAAATGACCAATACCGTACTTTTAGTGATTGACGCCCAGCAGTCCTTCTATCATCGTGGCTACCAGGAAACAGCGGAAACACCTGATTTTGAGCGCAGCCTGAGCGCGCTAATTAGCGGCTGCCAGGTGCGCGGCATTCCCATTGTTGATGTGTTCCATGTGGAAGAGCACGGCCCGTTCTCGCTGGCGTCGGGGTTGGTGCAGCGTTTGCCGTTCCTCAACCACCAGGCGGTTAAAACCGTGCAGAAGCGTGTGCACAACGCGTTGACCGAATCAGGGCTTGAAGCATGGTTGCGCGCTCAGCAGGTTGAACACGTGATTATCAGCGGGCTGCGCACCGAGCAGTGTTGTGAAACCACCGCGCGGGTGGCCTCCGATTTTGGCTATAAAGTCACCTTTGTCACGGAGGCAACACTGACTTTCCCGATTACCCATAACCATATTACGCTGAGCATCGCCGACCTGCGACACCGAACAGAAAGTGTATTAGTGAACCGTTTCGCTGAGATCCGTCGCGTCGAGGAGTGCTTACAGGAGCTTGACTGAGATGACTGTCCCGGTATGGTTTTTAATGTTGCCTGGCGTGATGACGCTGGATATAACTGGCCCGGCGGAAACGCTTAAACTGGCTGCGGGCGCTTTCAGCCTGCACTATATCGGGCCGGAAGAGCGTGTAGTGACCTCCACCGACATGGTGGTTTCGCACATAGAACCGTTACCGGATAGCATACCCGCCGGCAGCCTGATGATTGTGCCGGGCGTGGCGGACTCCGGCGTCGCGTTTGATACGCCGCAGGCTGTTGCCGCCCGGCACTGGCTGATGCGCATGCAGCCCGCGATCCACGCCCGTGAAATTATGCTGGTTTGCATCTGCTCCGGTGCGGTGTTAGCCGCCCGTTGTGGGTTGATGAACGGTGTGCAGTGCACCACGCATCACAACGTTATTCACCGGCTGAAAGCCGCCGAGCCTGGCGCTATCGTGAAGGAAAATCGTATTTTTGTTGAAGATCGCGGCATCTGGACCAGCGCCGGCATTACCGCTGGTATCGACCTCGCGCTTCATTTGATCCATCGTCTGTGCGGCTCACAGCAGGCGTTACACGTGGCGCGGGAAATGGTGGTTTATTTCCGTCGCTCCGGCGATGATCCTCAGTTATCGCCCTGGCTGCGTTACCGCAACCATTTGCATCCGGCTATTCATCGGGCACAAGATTTGTTGATTTTACATCCGGAACAGGCCTGGCCGTTGGCGCAGATTGCCGCCAATGTGCATGTCAGTGCGCGTCATCTGGCGCGACTATTTCGTCAATACCTTGGTATTAGTGTGCGCGAATATCACGAACAACTGCGTCTGGCGCAGGCGCAACAACACTTGCAACAAGGCGAGGGAATGGAAAAAGCGGCGCTGTCCGCGGGATTTTCCTCTTCCCGTCAGTTGCGCCGTGCGAGTGCGCGCTGGGCGCCTCAACTCACCAGATGATGCTTATCGACGTGTCGCAGGGCGATCGCCAATAGCAGGCTACCGCCCAGTGTAAAGGTAAAAATCAGTACGATATCCAGCACCGGCGATGCCGTATGATCCAGATGGTGGGTGCGCAGAAAGTGGATAAACAGGGCATGAAAACCGTAAATCGGCAGTGAATGACGGGAAATGAGGGGCAGAAGTGGTAAAGGGCGCTGATTGAGACAATTTTTGCACCATACCAGCAGGCTGATTGCCGCGATAAATACCAGCGGTCCACAGTAAAGATACCAGAGATCGGAAAAAGCGCCGTTACGATGTAATGCCTGTTTCGTGCCGACAAAAATTCCGGCCACACAACCAAGAAACAGCCCGCCGGCCAGCCAACTGACACCGCGTTTTTCCGTGTCCATGATCCCGATCGCCCGTCCGAGCAGAGCGTACAGCACATAATAAAACATATCGCCACTGATATAGAGATTGACAGGGAGCCAGTGAAAACGTCCTGACGATTGATCGGCGGTGTTGGGATTGGCAATCACTGCCAGTATTGTCACCAGCAGAGCGAGATAACCTGCCGATACCGCGTTGACCTGAATCAGAGGCGATAGCAGGTAAATAACGATAATGGCGAAGAAGAACCATAAGTGGTAGAACACCGGTTTTTGCAGCAGATTGCTGAGTGTCTGACCGGGGCTGATCGGTGTCAGCCAGGTGATGTAAGCCAGCGCTACACTACTGTAAAACAACAGGCATAGCACAATGCGCAAAAAATGGCGCGGTTGCGCGCGGCGTTCGCCAAAGAACAGGTAGCCGGAGATCATCAAGAACAACGGCACGCAAACCCGCGACAGCGCGTTAAGAAAATTAGCGACATCCCACTGATATTCAGCGATTTGTCTATTGTTGATGATGTACCAGGTGGTGGTATGTATCATGATTACCATCAGACAGGCAATCGCGCGTAAATGTGTAATCCAGTCAATTTTTTGCGTCATGTCGTCCCCATGCTGTCAGAGGGTGTCCGGTAATTGGCCGCCAACTGTGCTGGCGCGTAATGCTCGAACAGCGTCTGGCAGTTTCGCTGCGTTGATCAGGGTAGCCAGGGGGGCATACTTCAACAACCCCGGCGCGCCGGAATCAGACTTCTGCATAAACACCGCATGGGGCATACCGGTGCAATGTTGTATCGATGATGGCGGAATCACAGGCTGCATAACTGCCTGCCACAGGGTATACTGGCGCACACTTTTTTAATCCACTCGTATCACGTGCGAATTCAACATGCAAAAGTTTGATACCCATACCTTTCAGGGCCTGATCCTGACCTTGCAGGATTACTGGGCACGTCAGGGTTGTACCCTCATCCAGCCGCTGGACATGGAAGTTGGCGCCGGCACCTCTCACCCGATGACCTGCCTGCGGGCGCTCGGTCCGGAACCGATTGCCGCCGCTTATGTGCAACCATCAAGGCGGCCGACGGATGGCCGTTACGGTGAGAACCCGAATCGGTTACAGCACTATTATCAGTTCCAGGTGATCATTAAACCTTCGCCGGACAATATTCAGGAACTGTATCTCGGATCGTTGCAGGCGCTGGGCGTGGATCCGACCATCCATGACATTCGTTTCGTTGAAGACAACTGGGAGAACCCAACGCTGGGCGCCTGGGGGCTCGGTTGGGAAGTGTGGCTGAATGGCATGGAAGTGTCACAGTTCACCTATTTCCAGCAGGTTGGCGGCCTTGAATGCCGGCCAGTGACTGGCGAAATCACCTACGGCCTCGAACGTCTGGCAATGTACATTCAGGGCGTCGACAGTGTCTACGATCTGGTCTGGAGCGATGGTCCATTGGGTAAAACCACCTACGGCGATGTGTTCCACCAGAACGAAGTGGAACAATCCACCTACAACTTTGAATATGCGGATGTCGATTTCTTGTTTACCTGCTTCGGGCAGTACGAGAAAGAAGCGCAAAACCTGTTGGCACTGGAAAAACCGCTGCCGCTCCCGGCCTATGAACGCATTCTGAAAGCAGCGCACAGTTTTAATATGCTGGATGCGCGCAAAGCAATTTCGGTAACGGAACGTCAGCGTTACATTCTGCGGATTCGTACGCTGACCAAAGCCGTGGCTGAAGCCTATTACGCCTCTCGTGAGGCGCTGGGCTTTCCGATGTGCAGTAACAAGAAATAAGAGGCAGCCATGACTGAAGAAACATTTTTGGTGGAAATCGGCACCGAAGAGCTGCCACCTAAAGCATTGCGTAATCTGGCTGAATCTTTTGCCGCGAATTTTACCGCAGAGCTGGATGCGGCCAGCCTGGCGCATGGTGAGGTGAGCTGGTTCGCAGCGCCGCGTCGTCTGGCGCTGAAAGTGGCCAGTCTCAGCGCATCACAGCCGGATCGTGAAGTGGAAAAACGTGGCCCGGCGGTAGCCGCTGCTTTTGATGCCAACGGCATAGCCACAAAAGCGGCAGAAGGCTGGGCGCGTGGTTGTGGTATTACCGTCGATCAGGCGGCAAGACTGAAAACCGAGAAAGGAGAATGGCTGGTTTATCGGGCTCATGTGAGTGGCGACAGCGCCCTGACACTGCTGCCGGCAATGGTGAATGCCGCGCTGGCGAAATTGCCGGTGCCGAAACTGATGCGTTGGGGTGCCAGCGACATCCAGTTTGTTCGCCCGGTACATACGGTCACCCTGTTGTTGGGAGCAGCCCTGGTCCCGGCGACGGTGCTGGGGATTGCTTCGGGTAGAACTCTGCGCGGGCATCGCTTTATGGGCGCTGCGGAAATTACGCTTGAACATGCCGATCAGTATCCGCAACGTCTGCTGGAACAGGGCAAAGTGATGGCGGATTATGCGGCGCGCAAAGCCAAAATTAAACAGGATGCAGAACAGGCAGCGCGCCAGATCGGCGGTCATGCCGATCTGAGCGACAGTTTGCTGGAAGAGGTCACCTCGCTGGTGGAATGGCCGGTGGTGTTGACCGCGAAGTTTGAAGAGAAATACCTCGCCGTACCGTCTGAAGCGCTGGTGTATACCATGAAGGGCGATCAGAAATACTTTCCGGTGTATGACGACAACGGCGCATTACTGCCGAACTTTATCTTTGTGACGAACATTGAATCGAAAGATCCGCAACAAATTATTGCCGGCAATGAGAAAGTGGTGCGCCCACGTCTGGCGGACGCCGAATTCTTTTTCAACACGGACCGTAAACAACGGCTGGAAGATCGTCTGCCTCGTCTGGAAACGGTGCTGTTCCAGCAACAACTGGGGACATTACGCGACAAGACGGATCGCATTCAGGCGCTGACGGGCTGGATAGCCGGGCAAATTGGGGCTGATGTGAACCATGCCACCCGAGCTGGTTTGCTCTCCAAATGCGACCTGATGACCAACATGGTGTTCGAGTTCACGGATACGCAAGGCGTGATGGGCATGCATTACGCGCGTTACGACGGTGAAGCAGAGGATGTGGCGGTGGCGCTCAATGAGCAATATCAACCTCGTTTTGCCGGTGATGCTCTGCCATCAAGTCGGGTTGCCTGCGCCCTGGCCATTGCTGATAAAATGGATACCCTGGCCGGCATTTTTGGTATTGGTCAGCATCCGAAAGGGGATAAAGATCCCTTTGCGTTACGGCGTGCGGCGTTGGGCGTGTTACGCATCATTGTCGAAAAAAACTTGCCGCTTGATTTGCAAACCCTGACCGCAGAAGCTGTGTCGCTGTATGGCAATAAACTTAGCAATCGCCGGGTGGTGGATGAGGTGATCGACTTTATGCTGGGGCGTTTTCGCACCTGGTATCAGGAAGAGGGCCACAGTGTCGATACGATACACGCGGTGCTGGCGCGGCGGCCAACCCGGCCAGCGGACTTTGACGCCCGCATGAAAGCCGTGTCGTACTTTCGTACGCTGGATGAAGCAGCCGCCCTGGCGGCGGCGAACAAACGGGTTTCCAATATCCTGGCAAAATCCAGCGAAACGCTCAATGACAACGTACAGGCGTCATTGTTGCGTGAGAATGAAGAAATCAAACTGGCGACGTTTGTGACTGCGCTGAACAGTAAACTGCAACCCTATTTTGCCGAGGGCCGTTATCAGGATGCGTTGATTGAACTGGCGCAGTTACGCGAAGCAGTGGATAACTTCTTTGAAAAAGTCATGGTTAATGCAGATGATCAGGCGATCCGCATTAATCGTCTGACCCTGCTGGCGAAGTTGCGTGAGCTATTTCTTCACGTGGCGGATATCTCGTTATTGCAATAATACCGTTTGCGGGGCGATCTGACGGTCGCCCCGGACGCTTTTCTTTCATCCACCATTAGCCGCAACACACCCTTCGCAGCACGTCATGATGATCCAGCGGATATTTGTGACACCGCTCGCATTATCGTTTTTATCCGGCCCGCTCCCCCCGATGAATCTGCCGTGTTATTCCTGACATTTTGGCTTGTCGTGTTTTCAGCATTGACCGGTTAAAAATGGCGGTAACTTTTGAATTTACATTAAAAATCAAATATTTATAATAAATCCTTCCTTCTCTTTGGGCGCTTTATTTTTTCGTTACCAATGACAAAATGTCACTATATGACATTGATATTTAAATATTGACATTTAAAAAGGGGCATGTGAGCATCTGCTGCAACATAAAAGTGGTTCATGAGCGGCGCGGCAAACCGGCGAGAGCGTGCATTTCTTGCCTGGCATTAAAACTGTGCGTTGGGTCATCTTTTCCGCGTGACATCCGCCTCGCTATCCCGTGCGTTGCCGAACCAGCCTGGCAAGCAGCGCTCTCTTTCTAAATGGAGTGACATCGTCATGAACAAGCATGGCAAAGTAAAAGTTGCGATCATCGGTTCCGGTAATATCGGTACCGATCTGATGATCAAGATATTGCGACATGGCAATCATCTCGAAATGGGTGCCATGGTGGGGATCGATCCCGCATCAGATGGTCTGGCGCGCGCGCGTCGACTGGGTGTGGCAACCACCCATGAAGGTGTGGAAGGCTTGATACGGATGCCGGAATTTGCGGATATCAGTATCGTGTTTGATGCCACCAGCGCCAGTGCGCATGTGAAAAATGATGCGCGGTTGCGCGCGGAAAAACCCGGTATTCGTCTCGTTGACCTGACCCCGGCGGCGATTGGCCCTTACTGTGTGCCGGTGGTGAATCTTGAAGCAAACCTGCACCAGAAGAATGTCAATATGGTGACCTGCGGCGGCCAGGCGACCATTCCCATGGTTGCAGCGGTTGCGCGTGTCGCCAAAGTGCATTACGCCGAGATTATCGCTTCCATCGCCAGTAAATCGGCTGGCCCGGGTACCCGCGCCAATATTGATGAGTTTACTGAAACCACATCCCAGGCCATCGAAGTTGTGGGCGGTGCAGAGAAAGGCAAAGCGATCATCATCCTTAATCCGGCTGAGCCGCCATTAATGATGCGCGACACAGTTTATGTGCTGAGCGAAAAAGTAGACGAGGCGAAGATCACCGCCTCAATTGATGAAATGGCGGCGGCAGTGCAACGCTACGTTCCTGGTTATCACCTGAAGCAACAGGTGCAGTTCGATGTTATCCCTGAGGACGCGCCGATCATTATTCCGGGTTACGGCAGTTTCTCTGGTCTGAAAACCTCGGTGTTCCTCGAAGTTGAGGGCGCGGCGCACTACCTTCCGGCGTATGCCGGTAATCTGGATATCATGACTTCCGCCGCGCTGGCCACTGCCGAACGCATGGCGCAAGTCCTGCACACTCAATCAGGAGACGTTGCATGAACGGTAAAAAACTCTATATCTCCGATGTAACGCTGCGTGATGGGATGCATGCCATCCGTCACCGCTATTCATTGCAGAATGTACAGGATATTGCGCGGGCGCTTGATGCTGCGCATGTTGATTCGATTGAAGTAGCGCACGGTGATGGTTTGCAGGGTTCCAGCTTTAACTATGGATTCGGCAGCCACACAGATCCGGAGTGGATTGCCGCCGCCGCCGAGGTCGTTAGTCATGCAAAAATCGCCACGCTGTTGATCCCCGGTATCGGCACTATTCACGACCTGAAAAACGCCTATCAGGCCGGTGCGCGCGTGGTGCGTGTCGCTACCCATTGTACCGAAGCGGATGTTTCGCGCCAGCATATCGCCTTTGCGCGTGAACTGGGGATGGATGCGGTGGGCTTTCTGATGATGAGCCATATGACGACGCCAGAAAATCTGGCCAGCCAGGCGAAGCTGATGGAAGACTACGGCGCGACCTGCGTTTATGTGGTCGATTCCGGCGGGGCGATGAACATGAGCGACATTCGCGCCCGTTTCCGCGCACTGAAAGCCGTACTAAAACCAGAAACAGAAACCGGCATGCATGCTCACCATAATATGGGTCTTGGTGTTGCCAATTCTATCGCCGCAGTCGAAGAAGGTTGTGATCGTGTTGACGCCAGCCTTGCCGGAATGGGCGCCGGGGCCGGTAACGCACCGCTGGAAGCATTCATTGCTGCGATTGACAAGCTGGGCTGGAACCATGGTACCGATCTCTTCGCACTGATGGATGCCGCTGATGATGTGGTGCGTCCGTTGCAGGATCGTCCGGTGCGGGTTGACCGTGAAACACTGGCGCTTGGTTATGCGGGTGTGTACTCCAGTTTCCTGCGACATGCGGAAAGAGCTTCACAGCGTTATGGCGTCAAAACAGCGGAAATCCTGGTTGAACTTGGTCGTCGGCGCATGGTTGGCGGACAGGAAGACATGATTGTCGATGTCGCATTGGATCTTTTAGCGCGCAGCGCTCATCAGTGACATCAACCCAGTTTCGCGTTGCAGGAAGGCGGCAAGTGTGTGTATTTCACTGAGCGTAATAGCTCAGTGATAACCCTAAATGCGTACTGTCTGTCGTTTTGCCACGTGAGGGAAGACAGGGTTATCCGATGATGTTGTCAGCGCAGGAAAAATAAAAAGATAATAATAAGAGGTGTAAAGTGGATCTTTTAATTGTCATCTTCTCTCTGGCATTTCTGGTTTTTATGGCTTATCGGGGATTTAGTGTCATTATCTTCGCCCCCATCGCAGCTTTACTGGCCGTTTTACTGATTGAACCCACCGCTGTCGCCCCGGTTTATGGGGCGATTTTTATGGAGAAATTAGTGGCCTTTATCCGGTCATATTTTCCCGTATTTTTGCTGGGGGCCATATTTGGTAAAGTCATTGAATTGTCCGGCAATGCAAAAGCGATTAGTCGCGCCGTTATTCGTCTGGTGGGCGCCAAACGTACCATGCTGGTCATCGTGGTGGTCTGTGGATTATTGACGTATGGCGGCGTCTCGCTCAATGTGGTGGTGTTTGCCGTTTACCCGTTTGCCGCCGAAATGTTCCGGGGAAGTCATATTCCGAAACGGCTAATCCCAGGGACCATTGCACTCGGGGCTTTCACGTTTACCATGGATTCATTCCCTGGCAGCCCACAAGTGCAGAATATTATCCCGACAACGTTCTTCCATACTGACACCTGGGCCGCGCCCTGGCTTGGGATCATCGGCGGACTGGCTATCTTTGCCTGCGGGTTTTGTTATCTGGAATGGCGCCGGCGTGTGGCGGTACGCGCGCAGGAAGGTTATGGCATCAACCATATCAATGAGCCGGAATCACTGGGCGAGTCGTACAAACTCCCGCATCCATTACTTGCGTTATTGCCGCTGGTTCTGGTTTGTGTACTGAATTACATTTTTGGTAAATGGATCCCGGTGTGGTATGGCGACCCGCTATACCACATTGGCCTGTCCGGTCTGGCGAAACCCCTGTCGGTCAATATCAGCGCCAATGCGACCGTTTGGGGAGTGGAAGCGGCCTTGTTAGTCGGCATTGTGACGGTGGTCCTGACCAGTTGGCGTCAGGTGTTGCCTAAGTTTGCCGAGGGCACCCGATCAGCCGTCAGTGGTTCGTTGCTGGCGGCGATGAACAGTGCCTCCGAGTTTGGCTATGGCGGTGTTATTGCCGCCCTGCCGGGGTTTGTCATCGCGGCCAAAGCGTTGCAGGCGATCCCCAATCCGCTTATCAACGAAGCTGTGTCAATCTCAACACTTGCTGCGCTAACCGGCTCGGCGATTGGTGGTCTGAGTGTGGCGTTAGGCGCAATGTCGGACAACTTCATTCAGGCGGCACATGCAGCGCATATTCCGCTGGACGTGTTTCACCGCGTGGCGGCGATGGCGAGTGGTGGTATGGATACCTTGCCGCATAACGGCGCAGTAATTACTTTGTTGACCGTGACCGGGCTGACGCACAAGCAATCGTATCGGGATATTTTCGCCATTACCATTATCAAGAGCGTTGCCGTTGGTTTTGTGATCATCCTGTATTACACCACCGGCATTGTCTAGGTTGCATCCCGCCTGAAACCCGGCGAGTTCAGGGGTTCAGGCGGGGGCGCCCAGTTGCTGGCTTATCTGTTCAGCGACGGACTGTACCGCCGGGATAAGCGAAAGCATGCGGGCATCATCCATGTATTGCACCGTGCTGGACACGCTGATCGCCGCGACAATTTCCCCGGACGCATTACGAATCGGCGCGGCGACGCAGCGAATTGAATCATCGTCGTCACCGAGATCGAAGGCATACTGTGCCGCCGCATAGCGGTGCATCCGCGCCAGCCAGGCTTTTTTATCCCGCGCGCTCTGCTGCGCATAGGCTTTATCGAAATGTTTTGACCACAATGCCGCTCCGGCATCCAGCAACAATGCCATACCCACTCCGGTGGTTACCAGCGGTTTATGCCCGCCAATCCGGGAAGTGATTTCCACTGCACGCTGACCGGCAACTTTGTCGAGATACACCACTTCATCACCATCACTGTCGAGTACGGCGAGATGGACGGTGTCACGGGTATCTAAGGCCAGCACTTCAAGAAAACGCCGGGCATATTTGGGCAAATCAACCTGACGATGGGCGAGAAAACCCAGTTCAATTAACTTATTGCCCAAACTGTAGCCGACTCGGGGAGCAAATTTAAGATAATGCAGACGAACCAGTGCAGTGGCCAGACGGTAAGCCGTGCTCGTGTTCATCCCTGTGGCCGCACTGATCTCAGGCAACGTAGTAATGCCATTTGCCACGACATCGACGATCTCCAGTCCCCGGAAAAGCGTCTGACAGGCAAGTTGGCGCGGCGTATCAGTTGTGGTTATTTTGGGCATAGAAGCCAATTTATTTACCCGTCAGGCACGGCAGGATGCACATAAAATATAAGGTAATTATAGAGCATACCGGCAGGGGAATAAAGGTGCATATAGCCACCGTCTTTTTTCCTGGCGCGGTGTTGGTGCTGTTTTTGGGCGCCATTCCGCACTTGCTGCAACACGATATTTTCAGGGTATATAGGGTGATAGTTTGGCTAATGGCGGAGGAAATATGAAGATTATACCTGTTCCGGCGAGTGAAGGGCGTTCATTTCCATGTGACCAGTCGGTCTGACGGGTGGCAAGTCAATATCGACTTGCCAGAGTGATGTGGCCCCCTGAAACACCAGACAGTAGCTGTATCTCCAGATAAGAGACAGGCTTGAATATATGTCTAACACTAACGCCAATTTTGAGATGACCGGGATCCTGTTAGGGCAAGAAGTCCGTAAACGTAAAACTCCTCA
>JAATFO010000003.1 GCA_015655145.1 Enterobacterales bacterium
AAGAAATGCACTGTAGTTGAACTAAATGTACAGATAGATCATATACATCGGGTTGTGATGAACCCACCGAGTTTGAGTGTTTCCGAGCAAGTGGGATGTGTGAAAGGGCGGACAGCCATCAGGCTGTTCGCGAAGTGTCCTTATCTCAGGAAGCACAAGCTGTGGGGTAATCACTTCTGGCAAAGAGGTTATTTTGTGGACCCGGTAGGCGCAAACGAAGAGATAATGAGAAGATATGTTCGATACCCGGACAAGGTAGCCAAAGAGGAAGAAGAAAGACAAATAAAGCCCGGACTGGAAGGGGAGTGTTTAAGCCCCTTTTCGGGGGCTGTGTCAAAGTCACCTGCTATGCAGGTGGATTTTCGGTGTCGGTCTTGCTTGCCCGCCCGAAATGACGGACTGAAACACCCCTGGCGGAACTGCAACCCGTTTCGTAACAGGCAAGCCCTGTTTTCACCCCCGGCTAAGATGTTCGATTTATCCAGCCGGTTCGGTGAGCGGTGTTATTTGAGTTGGTAGCCCAGCCGCGAAGAGAGTTTTTGCGCCACATCAGTCAGACGTTTGCCGGCGATGATAATGGCGTCCGGCGTGGCTTCTCGTTCCAGTAAGCTGACAGCAATACCGGCGATAGCGTTGCCGTGATAATCGCGCACCGGCGCCGCCACGCAATACATTCCTTCTCTGATTTGACCGTTATCAACAGAGAATCCCTGCTTTCTGAAGGTTGTCACTTCCTGCAACAGGTGTTGTACTGAGGTGACGCTGTTTGCCGTCATCGGTGCAGGCCAGTTTTTCAATCGTTGCACAATTTCTTCATCATGCATGGTGCTGAGCATGGCTTTCCCCGTCGCGGTAAAGGGCGCGGGTAGCCGCATACCAATACGGAAAGTGAATTCAAGCGGGATACTGCTGTGGGCGCAGGCAAGGTAAATGACATGTGCGCCTTCCAGCACGGTAAGGGTAACGGTGAAAGCATGTAAATCCTGGTGTTCATTCAACAATTGCTGGAAGGACTCAACCAGGCTGGTATGGGCAAAGAAGGCGCTGGCCCAGTTCATGACATGTGAGCCTATCTGGAGTTCACCCACCTTATTGCGTTGCAAAATGTCCATTTCCACCAGAGCATGGCACAACCCGTGCGCACTGCTTTTGGGCAAATCGAGTTGTGTCACTATATCGGTAAATGTCATGGGGTGACCCGCACTGGCGATCATATCCAAAATTTTCACAGCCCGACGCAATGCCGGAGCCTGCTTCCCAGTGCTCTCCGTTGCAATATTTTTTGCCATAATTCGCACTTTTCCCTTTCTTTATTTGACCCTTTACCATCAATATGCCATCGTTTTATATACTGAATCAAGTTCAATATACGGAACTTGCAATTATTTAGCTCGTTCAACCCAAAGGTGATAACACATGTTTGTATTACAGGATTCGGCGCTACTTAAGCAGCAGTGCCTGGTAGACGGTGATTGGGTCTCTGCGACAAACGGCCAGACGCTGGCGGTAACTAATCCGGCAAATCAGCAACCAGTGGCGCACGTGCCAGCGCTGGATAAAGCACAGGCGCAAGAGGCAATTGATGCCGCAGAGCGCGCATTACCGGCCTGGCGTAGTGAAACGGCGAAAAATCGCGGCCGGTTATTGCAACGCTGGTATCAATTGATCATCGACAATATTGACGACCTGGCTGCTCTGATGACGGCCGAGCAGGGGAAACCGCTGGCAGAAGCGCGTGGTGAAGTGGGGTATGCCGCCGCCTTCATCGAGTGGTTTGCTGAAGAAGGGAAACGCACTTACGGGGAAGTGATCCCCTCTCCTGATGCAAAAAATCGTCTGATGGTGATCAAGCAACCGGTCGGGGTTTGTGCGGCAATTACGCCATGGAATTTCCCGGCAGCGATGATTACCCGGAAAGTGGCGCCCGCACTGGCTGCGGGTTGTACCATCATTGTTAAACCTTCGGACCTAACGCCGCTTACCGCGCTGGCACTGGGTGAACTTGCGCAACGAGCAGGCATTCCTGCCGGCGTGCTGCAAATTATCACTGGCGAAGCAGCAACACTGGGGGACGTGCTGACCCGCAGCCCGGTGGTGCGCAAGCTATCGTTTACCGGTTCAACAGCGGTTGGCCATTTGTTGATGGCGCAGTCAGCGCCGACATTAAAACGCCTGTCGCTGGAATTAGGCGGAAATGCGCCATTTATTGTGTTTGACGATGCCGATCTTGAGGCGGCGGTAGACGGGGCCATTGCCGCTAAATTCCGCAACGCCGGACAAACCTGTGTCTGTGCCAACCGCTTCCTGATACAGGATGCTATCTACCCACGTTTTGCCGCATTACTTACCGAGCGCGTTAACGCGTTGCGTGTCGGTGCTGGTGATGAAAAAGGCGTTACCATTGGACCGCTGATTGACCAGCGTGCAATCGCCAAGGTGCAACAGCATATCAGTGATGCCTGTGAACACGGGGCAACCGTATTGACGGGGGGACATCTGCATGCGCAGGGCGGAAACTTCTTCCAGCCAACGGTGTTGTCGGAGGTTACCGCGACGATGCGTATCGCGAAAGAAGAAACCTTTGGTCCTGTCGCGCCATTATTTCGGTTTCACACTGAAGAAGAGGCGGTTGCTATGGCCAATGACACTGAGTTTGGCCTGGCGGCCTATTTTTATACGCGTGACAGCGGCCGTGGTTGGCGGGTCGCTGAAGCGTTGGAGTATGGCATGGTTGGGCATAATACCGGGCTGATTTCCAATGAAGTTGCGCCATTCGGCGGCATCAAGTATTCGGGTCTGGGTCGGGAAGGCTCACACCATGGCATTGATGAGTATCTGGAGCTGAAATACATTTGTGCCGCCATCCAATAATCCACTGAATTATTAACCCGAGGAGGCAGGTCTATGAGCAGTCCGATTACCCCGTTTAGTTTCAACACCGTTCCTTCGCTCACCATGGAATGGCAAGGCGCCAGCCGTTTAGGTGAATTGCTTTCTGAACGTTTCAGTGCCCGCAAAGTGATAATCATCACTGACAGCGGCCTGGTGAAAGCCGGCGTTATTGCACCGGCCATCGACAGTCTGCGTCAGGCAGGGTTCAATATTACCCTGTTTGATCGCATCCAGGCTGATCCGCCCGAAGAGGTAGTACAGCAAGCCATCAATGAGGCCAAAGCAGCCGGATGCGATATGGTTATCGGCCTGGGCGGTGGTTCCTCTATGGATGTGGCGAAACTGGTGGCAATTTTGCCGCACTCCCGGCAAACACTGAACGAGCTTTACGGCATTGACAAGGTGGCAGGCCAACGGTTGCCGTTGGTGCAGATCCCCACTACGGCCGGAACCGGATCGGAAGTCACCAATATTGCGATTATTACCACCGGGAAAACCACCAAAATGGGCGTGGTGGCACCCCAGTTATATGCCGATTTTGTGTTGTTGGATGCGGCACTTTCGGTTGGCCTGCCCGCTATCCACACCGCTGCGACCGGGATTGACGCCATGGTCCATGCCATTGAAGCCTATACCAGCAAACATAAGAAAAACCCACTTTCTGATGCGCTGGCGCGTCAGGCTTTGCAATTGATCAGCCGTCATCTGGTGGTTGCTTGTCGTGATGGCAAAAACCGCACCGCGCGGGAGTCGGTTCTGTTGGGCGCCATGCTGGCAGGACAGGCATTTGCCAATGCACCCGTCGCAGCGGTCCATGCGCTGGCCTATCCGCTGGGCGGTCATTATCATATTGCCCACGGGCTTTCGAACGCCTTGATGTTGGAACAGGTGCTGCGTTTCAATGCCCCGGTAGCGGCCGCGCGTTATGCGGAACTGGCACCACTGATCGGCGCGCCAGCGGCAAGCGATGATCACGCTGGTTGCCAGGCGTTTATCAGCCAGATGAAATACATCATGGATGAAAGCGGGGCGCCACGTCGCCTGCGCGATGTCGGCGTGCGTGAGGACAGCCTGACGCTGTTGGCGGCGGACGCCATGAAACAGACACGCCTGTTAATCAATAACCCCGTGGAGGTGAAAGAAACCGACGCACTCGCCCTTTACCAGCAAGCATTCTGACGCTGTTGTACTCTACACATTATATAAAAAAGGTTAATAATATGTCAGATATTCGCCTGTATATGCTGCAAACTGGATCCCTCAAATGCAAAGTTCACAATATTAAGATGAACCAGGGGGATGGTGCCGATTATGAAATTCCGGTGCCGTTTTTCTTACTGACCCACCCGCTGGGCCATACGCTTATTGATGGTGGTAATGCGGTTGAAACTGCCATCGATCCCGAAGGTTACTGGGGCGGTATCACCCAGGTTTACTGGCCGGTAATGCGTGAAGATGAGGGCTGTGTCGCCCAGATAAAACAGTTAGGTATTGATCCGGCGGATATCCGCTACGTGCTGCAATCCCATCTTCATCTTGATCACACTGGTGCAGTCGGCCGTTTCCCTAATGCCGTGCATATTGTGCAGCGACGTGAATATGAATACGCTTTTACCCCTGACTGGTATGCTGCCGGGGGATATATTCGCAACGATTTTGACCGTCAGGGACTCAAGTGGTTGTTTCTGGAAGGGGAAAATCAGGATCTGTTTGATATTTACGGCGACGGTACGCTGAAAACAGTTTTTACACCGGGTCACTCACCGGGTCACCAGTCTCTGCTGGTGACCTTACCGAACAGTGGCAGCCTGCTATTGACGGTGGATGCGGCGTACACCCGTGATCACTGGGAAGAGCGCGCATTGCCGGGGTTTCTCTCCTCCACCATTGAGACGGTACGCTCGGTGCAAAAGCTGCGCTATCTGGCTGAACGCACCCGGGCGACCGTGGTCACCGGGCATGATCCTGATGCCTGGCCAACATTCCGTAAAGCCCCGGCGTATTACGATTAACACCAGTCAGTGAAACGATACCCCGGCGGTTTCCCGCCGGGGTATTAGGTGTCTGGCGGCGAACCGACTACTGTCGTCATACGCTATAATCCCCAGCCGCTAACATTGAATATTGCTGTGAATCAACCACTAACCCATGTGCACATATTTTTAAACGATTATTTACTAAAAGCGAGTTTGTCAGTTGCCTGCATTACTCTTTTAATGATATCTGGTTCATTCTGAGCAGATTATGTCTTTATGCCGCGTCGCACTGTTAACAAATTGTCACCGCTGTTACTGGGTGTGCTACTGACCAGTTGTGCTAACCCTCATGGGCTGACAACACACAATCATGTCATGGATACTGATCAACTGGCATCACGACAAACGCTATCATCAGTTAAATTCAGTCAGGCGGGCTGGCCGAAAGAATCATGGTGGATGACGTTTGGCGATCCGCAACTGACATCGCTGATCACTGAGGCCTTACTCTCCAGTCCTGATTTACAGGTGGTCAATGCACAGGCTGAAAAAGCCAATGCTGAAGTGATTGCCGCCGAATCCGCACGTTTACCTGATTTTGACGCCAACGCGGGCATTACCCGCTCAAGGGTGGCTCGAGTAGATGACCCGCTATTGGTGGGTAAAAGCTACAGTACCTTGAGAACGGCCTCCATCAGCATGAGCTATCCACTTGATCTGTGGGGCGGGAAAAAAGCGGCGTGGGAATCGGCGCTGGGACAAGCCAGAGCCAGTGAAGTGGATAAACAGGCCGCGAGGCTGACGTTAGCCGCGAATGTGACCAGAGCGTACAATAACCTCGCACTGGCCTATACCCAACAAGAGCTGGCGGTGCAAAATGCGAAGCGCACGCACGGCATTGCGGAAATTCAACGTCAGTACTTAACATCAGGCCTGACTTCATCATATCAGTATAAACAGGCGCTGGCGGCTGAGAAATCAGCCGGAGAAGTGCTAAGCGAAACGCAGCAGGCGGTAACCTCTGCGGGGATCCGGCTTTCGGTATTACTGGGGAAAGGTCCGGATCGCTGGCGTAGCCTCAAACCGGCGACACTGCATGTGCCGATACAGGCGATGCTGCCTTCGGCGATCCCGGCGCAACTGCTTGGCCGACGTCCCGATATTGTCGCGGCGCGCTGGCGGGTTGAAGCGTCCGCGAAAAACATTGCCGCCGTTAAAACGGAATTTTATCCCAATATTAACCTGGTGGCGGAAGCCGGGAGCCGGTCATTATTGGGCGACGCCTTCTTCGGCGCGCCGAGTCGATTCTTTAATGTCGGACCCAGCTTATCGTTGCCGATCTTTGACGGTGGGAAACGACGCGCGGATTTAGCCAGTAGCGATGCGGGCTGGGATCTGGCCGTCGCCCAGTATAATCAACGGCTGATCAGCGCACTCGGCGATATCAGCGACGGCATCACCCAACTGCAATCGCTGGAACAACAAATTAGCCAACAGAAGAATGCGAATGAACTGATTCATAGCGCCTGGGACGACATGAACCAACAGTTTTCTGCCGGGTTGCGTCCTTATCTGGATGTGCTCAGTATCCAGAATCAGCGTATCGAATCGGATGAAAAATTAGCGGAACTGCAAGCTGAGCAGGTGAATCAGGCGGTGGTGTTGATTGACGCGTTAGGGGGCGGTTTCCGCGGTTAAAGAGGGCGCCTGGCCCTCGTTTGTCAGCGCGTTAATCGTGTACAGGCCGCCACGATGCGCTTAGCGGCTTCTTCTACCTGGGCTTCATCGGCGGCGATCGACAGGCGGAAATAAGGCGACAGCCCATAAGCATGGCCAGCGACGCCGGAAACACCGTTTTCTAATAACCAGGCAAGTACATCCGCTTCGCTGCTTAACAGGGTGTCATCAGGTCGTTTGCGGCCCAGTAGCCCGGCACAGCGACAGAAGACAAAAAAAGCGCCCTGCGGCGGAATGACATCAAGTCCTTCGATGTTGCTTAAACTTGCGATGAGTACATCACGGCTGCGCTGATAACGGGCAACCTGCGCGGGCAGAAAATCTTTTCCCCCCTGATAGGCGGCAAGGGCGGCGGCCTGGCTGACAGAACTGGCGCCGGACGAAATCTGCGACTGCGTGACCGCCATGGCGGTTGTCAGTTCTGCCGGCCCGGCGCCGAACCCAATCCGCCAGCCAGTCATGGCATAAGTTTTGGATACCCCACCCACCAGCAAACAACGTGCTTTCAGGTCTGGCGCCACATTCAACAGGCTGACATGCTGACGGCCATCAAACAAAATATGCTCGTAGAGTTCGTCCAGCATGATGAGCACATGCGGGTGCTGGCGCAGAACGGCGGCCAGTGCATGTAATTCATCCCGGCTATACACCGCGCCGGCAGGATTACCGGGATTATTGAGGATCAACCAGCGTGTCTGGCCTGTGATTGCCTGTTCCAGTTGGGCGGGTTGCAGTTTGTACTGTTGTTCCAGCGGACAGGTCAAGAACACCGGTTCACCGTCATTAAAGCGCACACTGTCCGGGAAGGTGGGCCAGTAGGGCACGGGAATCAGGACTTGATCGCCGGGGTTCAGCGTGGCGGCGAAGGCATTAAAGATAATTTGCTTGGCGCCATTGGCGATAACAATTTCCGCCAGCTCACAGGTGAGCTGATTTTCTGTCGCCAGTTTCTGTTGTATTGCCGCACGTAGCGCTTTTACGCCGGGAGTGGGCGTATATTTTGTCTCGCCGCGCGCAATGGCCGCATAAGCGGCTTGCTTAATAAACTCGGGGGTATCGAAATCCGGTTCGCCGGTGGTGAGATCGATAATATCAACGCCGGCATTTTTTAATTCTGTGGTGCGCTGTTTGGCGGCGGCATTCGCCGACATTGAAACGCGCTGAACACGCTGAGAAAGTTGAATAGGCATGGTGACTCTTTATCGGGCAAAACAGCGGGAAGGCGTATCCCGCTGATGATTAAACGTTATTACCGCGGTTGCGGTAAACCGAGATTCTCACGCAGTGTGCTGTATTGGTAGTGCTCACGGAACAGCCCGCGCCGACGTAACTCCGGGATGACTAGCTCAACAAATAACGTCAATTGTTCAGGCAGATACGCAGGCATAATGTTGAAACCGTCGGCCCCTGCGCTTTCCAGCCAGTGTTGAAAATCATCCGCAATGTCTGCGGCATCACCAATCACCACCCGATGGCCGCGCGAACCCGCCGCAATGGCCGCCAGTTCCCGTAACGTTAGCTTGTCGCGTGCGGCCAGGTCGGTGAACAGCTTAATCCGGCTCTGCCCACCTTCGCTTGCCGGGATATCCGGGACCGGGCCGTCGAGCGGATATTGTGTCATGTCGATACCGAAACGGGCAGATAACTGCTGAAGGCCATTATCAATATCGACTAACTGGTTCAACTGTTGCCAGGTCTGGTGCGCCTCTTCACGTGTCCGCCCGACAATCGGCATCACCCCGGGAAGAATCAACACGTGCTCAGGGTTACGACCAGCCTGTACGACTTTTTGCTTCTGGCGCTGATAAAAACCCTGTGCTTCTTCCAGTGTCGCTGCAGCGGTAAAGATAACTTCCGCCGTTTCCGCCGCCAGTGTCTGCCCATCATCAGACGAACCCGCTTCAATAATCACTGGCCGATATTGCGGCGAACGGGAGATATTTAACGGGCCCTGAACAGAAAAATAGCGTCCCTGATGATTGATTGGCTGAATTTTATCATCATCAAAATAGCGCCCACTGGCCTTATCATGGATAACGGCACCCGACTGCCAGCCATTCCAGAGTTTAAAGCATACCTCGAGGAACTCGCGCGCCCGTTGATAACGTTCCGCGTGGGAGGGCATATCATCGCGGCTAAAATTCCGTGCCACGTCGGTCGAAAACGAAGTCACCACATTCCATGCAGCGCGACCATGGCTGATATGATCCAGTGAGGAAAACGTGCGGGCCAAATTAAAGGGGTCAGTAAATGTTGTGGAGGCGGTTGCCGCCAGACCAATGTGGCGGGTATTGACGGCCAGAGCAGCGAGTAATGTTAGTGGTTCAAAACGCGCCATAGTTGACGGCAAACGATGCACGCTGGTTGCCAGGGCATCACCGACAAAAAACATATCGAAAGTGCCTTCTTCCGCTTTACGGGCAATCCAGGTCAGCCAGTCAATATCGGTGGGCGAGGCTGTCGGGTCCGACATCCGCCAACCGCTGACATGGTGCCCCAGCGGCTGCACAAACAGCCCTAAACGCAACTGACGAGAAGAGGTAGACGAGGCTTGCATAGCGTTTCCTGATAATTTAGTGCGGCAATGATGCTATATCTTGCGTCTTTAACAGCGCGAACTCAATCTCTGCCGGATCCAGTGAAAAGGGTAACAATGCGGTGCTGGCGGGCGGAAATTTAAACGACTGCGCAATTTGCTTAACTGATGCGGCATGATCGTCACTCAATGTTGGCAGGATCAGCGGCATATCATACTGTTTTAACAGCGCCAGTAATTCAGCGTCTGTTGATTGATTTTGGTGTTCCAGTAATGACTGCACCAACAAACTGAACCCTACTTTTTCCCCGTGCAGCCAGTGGTGCACGGCCGGTTGATGGGTTAAACGATTATGGATAGCATGGGCGACGCCAGGCGAAGGCGCGTCATCACGCATACTGTTTGCGAGTCCGGCACCGGCAATATTGGCATCAATCACCCGGATCAACGCTGGGGTGATCTGGTGTTGGGCGTTATCCGCCACCGCCTGCAAGCCATATTGTTGGATCGCCTCAAGTGCAAAGCGCGCAGCATGTATTTTCAGATTCAGCGCCAGACTTTCGCCGTTCTTTTGTAAGTACGCGCGAAATTCATACCATTTGGCCAGCGCATCAATGATACCGGCTTTCAGATAACGCACATCACTTTTGGCGATCACCTCGCTATCAACCCAGACCATCAATGGCATGACCTGCAATGGCTGGCTCTTGAGATGGCCTCCGGCATCGTCATAGATGATGCTGACCGGTGACCACGCAGCACAGGTGGCCGCAATAGTCGGCATGGTGATCACTGGCAGTTGCAGGCCATCGCCCACGGCTTTCGCGCAGTCGAGCACCCGTCCGCCACCAATGCCCAGAATCAGCTCCGCCTGGGAAGCCCGGGCCTGCTGCTGGTGTTTTTTCACCGCCTCATGGGTACACTCTCCCGTCAGAATCTGCCTGTCGTAGCGGATCCCTTGTTCCTGCAAGCTGAGTGCCAGTTCCGGGTTTACAGCATCCCAGGCGTGTGGGCTGGTGATAATAAGGATATTTTTTGCCATGGGCGCAATGAGGTTACCTGCCTGCGTCCGAATACCGGGCTGGTGGTGATATGTCTTGGGAGATTTAATTGCGAGCACAATGTGACCCTTTAATGAGCATTATGAAAGCCAGTCAGAGCATAATCCCGCTACCGGACGGGAGAAACGTGTCAGAAATGGTGAGTGTCAGTATCACGCCATGGGGTAGCTGGCATCATAAAAGCTTCATCTCAGGTTGTAACATAAACAAAAAATATATCTTATAACCTCTGAATATAAGTAAGGCTAATTTCACGTGCTATAGTCCCCCTCCGCTTTATACTCATCCTGGTGCAAGTTGTCTGTGCGTCGGTTTTATTCGCTGGCGCTTCATCCCGGGATTCGTTGTGTCGCCGCCAGCTGGCAACTTGAATTATCCTGAGTATAACTGCCGTTGACAGGGTCATGTATGGCAGCGTATGCCAACCGACCAGGTGCTTTTGTAAGCCATTTTTCACACCAATTTTGGGGCAGGGATTCAGGCATGAAGAGTGTATTTCAGCGACGATTGACCGGTGTTTTACTGTTACTCAGTATGGTATTTGCCGTTGTTGGTTGCGATCAAAAAAACAGTGCAGATGACCATGAGAAAGTACTGCACATTGGCGCGACCGGGCAAAGTTTTCCTAATTCTTACAAGGAAAACAATGAATTGACCGGCTTTGATGTCGAGGTGGCGAATACCATTGCTCAAGATCTGGGCTATAAAGTTGTCTGGACCACAGCGGATTTCAGCGGCTTGCTGGGACAACTGGAAGCCGGAAAGCTGGACACGGTTGCCAATAACTTTGTCGTGACGGCTAAGCGCCAGGAAAAGTACAACTATTCAGACCGTTATCTCAGTTATGCCACGCAGATTGTCACCAGTGATAAAAATACCAATATCAATACGCTTGAGGACTTAAAAGGTCACACTGTCGCGGGCGTCTTAGGGTCTAATCACGTGGCAAATCTGCAAAAAGCGTTTCCTGACCATAGTGTGACGATTCGCACCTATGAAGCACGCGATGGCGCGATGAACGATGCACTGAATAATCGTGTGCAGGGATACGCAAATTCGCGGCCGATACTGCTGGCGGAGATTAAAAAGCATCATCTGCCGTTTAAAACTGTCGGCGGGCCGTTGAGTGATGAAGACGTGGCTTTCCCGTTTGCCAAAACCGCGCAGGGTGATGAACTCCGTGAGGCGTTTAATCAGGAACTGGCGAAAATGCGCGCTGACGGCCGGTTGAAAGCGATCTCCACCAAATACTTTGGCAGCGATCTGACCGAAAAGAATTAATTACCCGGCGACATTATCGACATTCAGGCAACACCTTCATTGCGTGTTGCCTTTTTACGTTCTGTTTCATTTTGAATATAAGATATATTGATACGTTATATAGGCGCCTTTTCGGGCATGTTATAGTCCAGTCAACTTCACTAAAAACACGTTCAGAACACAAATATCATGGCATCACATCTGATTGATTTTCTGCTTATAGGTAATAATTTTGGTACACCAGAAATGCGTGAAGTGTGGTCGGAAACCAACCGTCTACATCAACAAATAGCCGTTGAAGTTGCCCTTGCGCTGGCGGAAGGCGAATTGGGCGTGATTCCCGCTCAGGCCGCCCAGGCGATTGCCGAACGCGCGGATGCCAGTGCGCTCAGCATTGAAGAGATTGCCGGCAACGCAGCACAAATGAAGCACTCGTTGATGCCAACATTGACCGCATTACAGAAACAGTGTGGAGACGCGGGCGAATACATTCATTATGGTGCCACCACCCAGGATATTGTGGACACCGGCACCATATTGCAACTTCAGCACGCTTTCGACATCATCGAGCGTGATGCCGGCGTTTTCGCGCAAGAACTGAAACGGGTGGCGAAGAAGTACCAATATACGGTTATGCCTGGTCGAACGCACGGTATGCAGGCGCTCCCAACCACATTCGGCTTCAAAGTGGCTGTGTGGCTGGATGAATTTATTCGTCACCTGACGCGCTTACGCGACATAAAACCACGGGTGCTTACCGGTAACATCAGTGGCGCAATCTGTACCTATGCCTCTTTTGGCGAACAGGGGCCAGAAATTGAACGGCGGACGCTGAACAAATTGGGCCTGAATGTGCCGAATATTGGCTGGCAGTCCGCACGTGACCGTATTTCGGAGTTTGCATCAGTGACGGTATTGATCAGCGGCACGCTGGGCAAAATCGGCAATGAACTGTATAACCTGATGCGTACAGAGATTAATGAAATCGAAGAGCCTTTTTCCGCCGGAAAAATTGGCTCTACCACCATGCCGCATAAACGCAATCCCGCGGCGTTGGAAGGGCTGGCGAGCCTGACAGCGCCCCTGTTTAAAAGCGCCTCGTTGATTTATGAGTCGATGCATGTCGAACATGAACGCGATGCCATGAGCTGGCGTGCTGAATGGATTGCTTTGCCTGAAGTGTGCATTTATTTGTCGGCGCAATTACAAAACGCCATCGCTATTCTGCGCGGGATGACCGTCAATGAACAACAGATGCTGGCAAACCTGCATCTGCAAGGCGGGTTATTGCTCTCGGAAAAGGTGATGTTTGAAGTGGGCAAGAAGCTGGGCAAACAGACCGCTCACCACCTGGTATATGAATGCGCAATGAAAGCCTATGAACAGCATCGCGATTTCAAGGATGTGTTACTGGCAGATCCGGTGCTGGCACGCAATTGCAGTGCAGCAGAGCTTGAACAGTGGTTAGATCCGACCAACTATATCGGCTGCGCGCCACAAAAAGTGGATGATGTGATCCGCTTTGCCGAGCAGTCTGGTTTGTTGCCTGATACTGTGGGTAGCCGAGTATGACTTACCATTTTCGCCAACTCACCCTGAATGATTGCGATGCGTTTTTGGCCCTGACGCTGAAAGCATATGAGCCTATTCGCCAACTGGGTATTCATTTTGATGCCGCTACCGCCGATCGGGAGCGGGCCAGCCTTCATTTGCAAAACCATGGAGTTTATGCCCTGTTTCTTGATGAACAGATGGTCTCCACGGCGACGGTACGATATCCATGGGGACCGTTGCCGGGGCCTTTTGGATTACCGCATATTGGCTGGTTTGCGACCCATCCTGACTACAAAGGCCAGCAACTGGGCAAAAAAATGCTGAGCAGCCTGGAGCACACCGTGCTTGATCAACAACTCAAAGCACCGGCGGTTTCCCTTGGCACCGCAGAAAGTCACCCCTGGCTGGCTGAAATGTACCAACGCTTTGGCTATCAGGTTGTGAGTAAAGCCGATTTAGGCAAAGGACATATTACCCTCTATATGAAAAAAGTCCTGAATGAAGCCCGCCATCAACAATGGCAACATTTACATGCAGCACGGGGTTGAAAAAATGAAAAAATCGATAGTGTTAACACTGTCCGTACTGGTGAGCCTGACACTGCTAAGTGCGTGTGATAACCAAGAGAAAGACAGCGCCGGCCAGAATGAAAAAGTGCTGCGCGTTGGCGCCACCGGACTAAGCTATCCGGGAGCTTACAAAGAGAATGGTAAGTTAACTGGTTTTGACGTTGAATTAACGAATGAAATTGCTAACAACCTGCACTATAAAGTGGAGTGGGTCACGTCGGATTTCAGTGGCCTGATGGGACAACTGGAAGGCAACAAACTGGATACCGTTGCCAATGTTGTGGCCATCACGCCAGCACGGCAGGAAAAATACAACTTTTCGGATCCCTATAGTTATTATGGCAGCCAGATTGTCACCAGTAGCCAAAATAACGAGATCAACAATCTGAACGACTTCGATGGCAAAACCATTGCCGGGGTATTAGGGTCAAACCACATTAAAAATCTGCAAAAAGCATTCCCGAATAACAATGTCACTATCCGAACGTATGAAACGCGTGATGGTGCAATGACGGATGCGATCAACCGCCGGGTAGAAGGGTATGTTAATTCCGGTCCGATCCTGATGGCAGAAATTAAACGTAAAAATTTGCCGCTGAAATTTGTCGGGCAACCGCTTGTAGTGGAAGCCGTCGGCTATCCGTTCCATAAAGACGCCTCAGGCGATGCTTTCCGTCAGCAGTTCAATCAGGCGCTGGAAACACTACGCCAGAATGGGCGATTAAAAGCGTTGTCCGAAAAATACTTCGGTGAAGATATTACGAATGCACCGGTAAGCACAAAATAAATGAAGGGGAGCCTCTCCCCTTGTTTGCTTTCTGTCCGGTGATAAATGTATTACGGATACAAATCATGAATTTTGATATTAGTTATCTCATCAAAGTCTTCCCACAAATCCTGGGTTATTTGCCGACCACGTTATTATTGGCGGTAGTATCAATGATTATCGCCATGATTGTGGGTTTGCTGCTCTCGTTGATCCGCAATAGCCGCAATCTCATTGTGGTCAAGCTGGTGGAACTCTACATTTCGTTGTTCCGCGGTATGCCCTCACTGGTACAACTGTTCATTATCTATTTCGGCTTGCCCCAGTTATTCCCGTCGTTGACCGGGTTATCCGCCACGGCGGCGGCTATTATTGGTTTCAGCCTGAAGACATCGGCGTATATGGCGGAAATTTATCGTTCGGGGCTGGCATCTGTGGATCATTCACAGACGGAAGCCGGGTTATCCGTCGGTATGCGTAAAGGGCAGATCTACCGGCGTATCGTGTTGCCTCAGGCGATGCTGAACGCCTTGCCAGCCACCGGCAATACCTTTATTTCACTGATTAAAGACACCTCCGTGGCATTTGCGCTCGGGGTTTCGGAAATATTTGCGGAAGGAAAGATGATCGCCGCAGAGTCACTGCGCTACTTTGAGACTTTCCTGGTGGTGGGTTTGGTGTACTGGTTAGTGATTATCTGTTACGCGCGGCTGCAATCACTGCTCGAGAAGAAATTGAGCCACGGTTTAACACGCTAGGATAGTGCCATGATCAGTGTAAAAAATATCAGTAAACGTTTTGACGACCATGTGGTGCTGGATAATATCAGCCTCGATATTGCTGAAGGTGAAGTGGTTGCGATTATCGGGCCTTCCGGGTCCGGTAAGTCAACCTTGTTACGCTGTCTGAATCTGTTAGAAAAACCGCAATCCGGGACCCTTCAGATTGGTGATATTACCATTGACACCGCCCACTACACGACTAAAGACGAACATGCTTTGCGCAGCCAGACTGCCATGGTATTTCAGAACTACAGTCTGTTTAAAAATAAAACGGCACTGCAAAACATCACGGAAAGTCTGATCGTGGTGAAAAAAATGAATAAAAAACAAGCCAATGCCGTAGGCATGAAACTGCTGGAGCAGGTTGGCTTGCTTGATCAGGCGGAGCAATATCCGGTGACCTTATCCGGTGGCCAACAGCAACGGGTTAGCATCGCGCGGGCATTGGCGGTTAATCCGAAAGCCATTCTGTTTGACGAGCCGACATCCGCGTTGGATCCGGAACGTGTACATGAGGTGTTGCAGGTGATTCATCGTCTGGCCAAAAGTCACACCACCATGGTGATTGTGACCCATGAGATGCAATTTGCCAAAGAAGTAGCGGATCGGGTGATCTTTATGGCGGACGGACATATTGTTGAACAGGGGCCGGCGGAGCAAGTCATCAGTTTCTCAGAAAACCCGCTGACACAGCGTTTCCTGCGGCAGTTAATCAACGTTGAAGATCCCGGTGAGTTTTCGATTTAAATGCTGACTAACGCTATCGCGTGTCGCGCGCCACATAGATTGCGCGCACTGGCATCACTTTGATTATGGAGCCTATTATGAATATTCGCCCGGAACACCAGGCACTGGCGCAGCAGTTACAGGATTTTCGTCATGATTTACACCGTCATCCTGAGTTGTCTAACCAGGAATTCGAGACGACGGCAAAGATTAGAGCACGACTGGAAAAAGAACAGATTCGTATCGTCGATCTTCCGCTCAAAACCGGCCTGGTGGCCGAAGTTGGTGGTTTACAGGACGGGCCGCTGGTGGTGGTGCGTTCTGATATTGATGCATTGCCGATTGATGAAGAGTCTGGCGTTGACTACAGCTCGCTGAATCAGGGCGTGATGCATGCCTGTGGTCATGATTTTCACAGTTCTGCCGCTATTGGCGCCGCCATTTTATTAAAGCAACGGGAAAAAGAGCTGAAGGGGCGAGTGCGTATTCTGTTCCAGGCAGCGGAAGAAACCGGCCTTGGCGCGCCTGATCTTATTGCAACAGGGGCGCTGGATGAGGCGAAAGTGATTTTCGGTATTCACAATGATCCCACTTTGCCGGTCGGCGTGGTGGGTGGTAAAGATGGCGCATTAACCGCCGGGGTTGATCGCTTTGAAATTAACATTACCGCCAAAGGCTGCCATGCCGCCAAACCGCATGAAGGCAATGACCCGATTATTATTATCTCACAGGTGATTGCCGCCGTGCAGACCTTGATCAGCCGCAATGTCTCTTCCGACAACAACGCGGTGGTTTCCATCACTCAGGTCCATAGCGGTAATACCTGGAATGTGATCCCGGAAAGCGCTTACATGGAAGGGACAGTGCGTACCTTCAACCAGCCAGCGCGGGATCTGATTGAACGCCGTTTCCGGCAAATCATTGCTGGCCTGTCTGAAGCCTTTGACGCCCAGATCGAGTTTATCTGGCACGCGGGTCCACCGTCAGTGGTCAATACGCCAGAATGGGTCAGCTTTGCGCTTGACCTTGCAGGTAACGTGGGTTTTGAGGCTCGACGCGTTGAGGCCAGCCCGATTGGTGAAGACTTTGCGTTCTACCAGTTGAAATTACCCGGAACGTTTATGATGATTGGGTCCGGTGGGCCTTACGCCCTGCATCACCCTAAATTTCGCGTTGATGATCGCGCGTTATTCCCTACCGCCCACTATCTGGCTGAACTTGCCCGCCATGCGCTGGAAAAACTGACGCGCTAAAGGTCAGTTATCGCCCTGTTTTTTCTGGCCACAAGGCGTGTTGCTTGCCCCGTCGTGATGACGGGGCGAAGCGATTAAAATGTGACGTTGATTTTGGCCCAATAGGTGCGACCCGGTTCATTGACTGCAGTATTTGCTGAATAGCCAAAGCTACTGTTGCCTGCCAGGTTCAGGTGTTCGCTATAGGCCTTATCGAAAAGATTATCGATGCCGGCACTGACCTTAATATAGTTATTGACCTTATAAGCGGCGTTAGCTGACAAGATGGCAAAACCCGCACTGCGATCAAAATCCTTACCCACCACGTTACCCTGATTCAGTGCTACCCGGTGCTGGCTACTGACCAACCGGAGCAGACCGCTGCTACTCCAGTCACCATGCTCCCAGGTAAGGCTGAAACGGGCTTCCAGTGGCGGTGTCTGGGGTAATGGTCTGTGGTCTGAGGTATTTTGCGCCCAGGAATAAGCCAGACTGGTATCGGTCTTCCAGTTATCGCTCATTGGGTAACTGAACCCCATCTCACCGCCCATAATCGTGGCATCTACGTTATCCGCTTCGCTCACCGAGGTGTCGTTTGGATTATAGCGGAACAGGATAAAATCATTGACCCGACCAACGTAGGCGGAGATCCAACTGTTCAGGCGCTTACCACTGTATTGCGCGCCAATATCCAGTTGGGTGGTTTTTTCCGTTTTCAGATTATCAAAAGCGCTGGCGCTACCCCCGGGGCCATAGGTGGGAGAGAAAAGCTCCCAGTAGTCGGGGAAGCGCTCGGTATAGCCGATGCCGGCATAAAACATCAGCGGCATCTCGGCCAGGTGATGCTCAAAACGGATAAATCCAGATGGCAGTGTATCATTACGTGCCGCGTCACCGGTGCCAGTAAAGTTATCGACCAGTGCCCGATCGAGCCTCGCGCCGCCAATAATTTTATTTTGCTCCGTGGCAGACCACGTCAGTTCGCTGAACAGGCCATAGTTATGAAAACGCGCATCTTTTACCCAATTGTTCTGTGTTCTGCTGCGATGGGTGTTGGTCTGCATATCCACGCCGCTTTGCAGCTTGAAATCAGACCACAACCAAGTCCCCATCACGCGGCCACCGACAGTGCGCCGATCCAACTGCATGGACATTGGCATACTCATGCTCATCCCCATTCCTGAGGACATGCTGCCGCCGGTCATGCTGGTCATGCTTGCTGTCGGCGAACGTAATGAGTAGTTATCCATAATATGGTTGGCGTAGTTGTAGTAGATTTGCGCTTCAAGCTTGTCGAATACCTCGCCAATATTGGATTTTTCAAACCGCATTCCCAGACTTTCACGTTTAAACTGTGAACCGTCCATGCTGCGTCCGGAATAGCTGGCTTCACCGTTGCCGCGCCCGGCGGTCAGTTCCAGCAATGTATCTTTATCGGGTGTCCAGCCCAGCGCCATATCGGCATTCCACTTATCCCAGTGTGAATGCACCCGGTCGCCATTACCGTCCTTGTAATCATCCGAGCGAGATTTATTGCCTGTCAAACGCAAGTAACCCTGTTCACTGCCGAGGCTAATGTCGGCATTTTCATCCCAGCGATGGTTGGAACCGGCGAGCAGGCTGGCATTCCCCTGAATGCCGGGTTTATCAAACTGCGGATGTTCACGATCGAAACGGAGGGTGCCAGCTGAATTTCCGCCGCCCCATAATACCGTTTCAGGGCCTTTAATCAGCGTCAGCACATCATAACTTTCTGGTGAGATGTAGGAACTGGGGGCATCCATTCGTGCCGGGCAGGCACCCAGCATTTCTCCGCCATCGGTCAGGATCCGCAGGCGCGAACCAAACATTCCCCGGAATACCGGATCACCATTGGTGCCCCCATTACGAATTTGTGAGAAGCCCGGAATGGTTTTCAGATAATCCGAACCATCACTGGCTGGCACGGGTTGGCGTGGCGTTTTGGGCGACGTGATGATCGTCAGCGGGGAAAATACTGGCGCAGTAACGGTCATCACCGCTTCGCCAACAAGGGCAGGTTTCTTTTTCGCGTTATCAGACGTTGAACTGTCAGTATCTTCTGCGAGACTACTGGCGGGGAATGACAGCAGTAACATCATGGCGAGTGTCAGCGGCGATAAGCGAAACAAAGTGGTCAACATGACATTTCCTTCAATCAAAAATAAATCTGCGACAGGGATCTAAAGAGCAATACCGCCCTGTCGGGCAGGCATAGTGTCGGCCGGTTAACTGGCGCGCAACAAAGGGCCGAAATACCACGGTTGTAGCCATCATCTTTTGTGCGAACGGAAAGCGTTGCGTCGTACATTCTCCGGCTTACGAACCGCCGTCAACGCACGAAGCACTCGCGTTTGCTGTTTCCGGCAACACGAAAGCGTGTCTGTTTTTTTATTCGTGATGAATTAATGTAATGGCGGGGCGCGGGGTAGCGCATCACCGGGAAGAATGGGGGGGATAAGGCGGGAAACTAATGGCGTCGGCGAGGTACGGACAATATGCAGCGTTAACCAGATAAACGGAATAAATGCCCAGAAGATCAGGGGCAGATGAATCAGCAACTGACAGTAGCCACAGGCGATATCATCCATCATCCCACGGGTATGATGGCCCATCTGTGGGTAGGACGGGCTCTCGTTCAGGTGATGATGGGAAGGAGAGAGGGAAGATGCGGTGTTATCAGACTGGGTCGGCGCGGGGATGGCATTGCTGTTCATCGCCTGCCCGGACATGTCCATCGCGGGCATCGCGTTGGTCTGAACATGGGCAATGTCTGCACGCCGATGTTCCAGTGATGTTGATATCACCGGCGCAATAAAAAGCAACAGCATCGCCATCAGCGCGATAAAAACGGGTGTACGGCGTTGTGACAGATGGAACAACGATAACAAACCGGGCAAGTCCAGTATGGTATTAAAAACGGTGGCTGAAGTGTAACCTGGTTAATCCTCATGGTTAAAAAATAATTTTTCTTTTCTTATTACCTGATGATGATAAAGGCGGGAAATAAACTGATAAATATTCCTGCAATTGTCGATGGCCAGTATTCTCCGACACGGCACAATAACGGAAAATTATATGGCTTAATGATTAACATTTAGTCCCTATCCCAGTCGGTATTATTGTCGCCGTCATTGTGGACACAGACAGCGCGGAGAAACCGGAGCGTACACAGGGTACGTGAGGATTTCGGGCACGGCCCAGGGCCAAAGTGGCAAGTAAAATTTGCCTAATGGGATAGGCTCTTAGTCCCTAACAACGTTCTCCTGGTTGGAGGATGAGTCGATGATAAAAGCGGGCTACCCTCCGGCAATGCAGTTATGGCAAGATGGCTCATCCGTGGCTGTTGTCGATAACCTGTCTGATGTGATTGATAATGAATCTTACCGATATTGATCTGCGACTTCTGCGTATCTTTCTGGCGGTGGTTGAGGCTCGTGGGGTCAGTAATGCCCAAACAGTATTAGGCCGGGACGCATCTACCATCAGTAAACATCTTGCCCAGCTTGAGGGACGGCTGGGCTTCCGGTTATGTGAACGGGGACGTTCCGGCTTTGCGTTAACGGATGAAGGTATCGTCATCCATCGTCGAACGCTGGAACTGTTTGCCGTCATCCAACGCTTTGGGCAGGATGCGCTATCCATGCAAAGACAACTCAGTGGTCCGGTACGTATCGCCTTGATCGATAACCTGATCACCGATGATGCCTGCCCGTTAACAGCGACGTTGCGGCGTTTTTCCCGACGTGAACATAATCAGGTGGCGTTCTTCATTGATATCACTGAGCCCGCGCGGATCGAACAAGCCGTACTGGATAATCAGTCAGATATTGGCATCGGTATTTTTAGGCACCGTTTACAGGAACTGGAATATCTGGATTTATACCAGGAGCAGGAGCTTTTATATGCCTCAAGCGCGCACCCGCTGGCCGGGATGCGCGGAACCGAGCTACAGACTCAGGTGGTGCACACCCGGCAAGTGGTGCGCGAGTTTCTTGGTCAGACAGCGTTGTCGCCACGAGAGAATCCGCCCAATGTGCCTCACGCCTGGGTGAGTAATATTGAAGCTGCAGTGATGCTGATCCTCGCCGGTAGCCATATTGGTTTTCTGCCGGTTCACTTTGCCCGCCAGTGGGCGGAGAAAGGGCAGTTGACTGCGCTGGCGCCTGAGCACTATTCCCGCGCATCGTTAATCCAGGCGATTACCCGGCAAAATAAACGAGCGCCACGTCCGGTACTCAACGCTTTTCTTGATGACCTTCGCCAGGAACATAAAACCTGCATATGACTGCCGGTATACTTGCAGTCATTGTCATGGCAACCACACCTGCGGGCTGACAAAATCAATATTGGGTCATATGCCCGTCATCCTTCACTTTGCGGGACGTTGGCAGTGTTTTTTCCCGGCATTCCACAGGCGTTAAGCGCATTGGGACGGGCTCGATTGTCATCTTCCGCAACATGAAATCTATTGGCTCGTCTTATTACGCAGGGGTCGCATTATGAAATCGCTCTTTTCCGTTGCCACATTACTTGCCGTTGTCCTGTGTTGTTTGCCTGGATTAAGTCGCGCCAGCGATCAACGTCCGCAGGTGCGAATCGCCTGGTCGGTTTATGTCGGTTCAATGCCGCTGGGCTATGCGCAAGATAGCGGAATACTGAAACGCTGGGGTGAAAAATATGGCATTGATCTGGAAGCGGTCCAGGTTAACGATTATGTTGAAGGCATCAATCAATATACGGCGGGACAGTTTGAAGGCACTATCGCCATGCTGTTGGATGCGCTCACTATCCCCGCCGCTGCCGGTGTCGATACCAGTGTGCCTTTATTACTCAGCAACTCGTTAGGCAATGACGGCATCATCCTTAAAGGCAGTGAGGATGTTAAATCTCTCAAGGGACAATCGGTCAATCTGGTTCAGTTTTCCGGTTCCCATTATTTGCTGGCCCGCGCACTGGATAAAGCCGGGTTAGCAGAAAAGGATCTCAGCGTGGTAAATACCTCCGATGCTGATATGGTCGCGATATTCCCGCACGACAGTGTCACTGCAATGGTCACCTGGCAGCCGCAGATCGCGGCAATCCTTGCAGCCAACGTCAACAGTCATCTGGTTTTCAGCTCCGCCGACATTCCCGGTGAAATAAACGATGGTTTGCTAATTCGCACTGACTTGCTCAAAAAGAACCCTAATATTGGCAAAGCTATTGCCGGCGCGTGGTATGAAGTCATGGATATCCTTGCCACGCCTGGCGCCAAACATGATGATGCCGTTGCCCGGATGGCGGCCGCATCGGGAACCGATAGCGCCAGTTTTGAACAACAGTTGAAAACCACCCACTTTTATCGTCCTGGTGAAGGCGCCGAATTTGTTGCCAGTAAAAATTTTCGACAAAACCTGGCTCGTATCCAGCAATTCAGCTTTGACCATGGATTACTGGGTGAAGGTATCCGCCAGCCTGGCGATATCGGTATCGCTTTCCCGGGACAGGTCGTTGGCGATAGTCACCGCATTGGGTTACGTTTCCCAACCGAGTTTATGGAGAAATAATGGCATGAGTATGTTTGCTCCGGTTGCCTCCCGGCCTTATCCATGGCCATTGTCTGGCACCTGGTCTGCGAAGGACACCGCATTAATCATTATTGATATGCAGGCGGATTTTCTGCATCCTGCCGGTTATTTTGCTGCCATGGGCTACTCGGTCGAGGCGGGGCGTGCCGCCATCGCGCCAACTGCCAGGTTATTAAGTGCATTGCGTCCTACCGGGATGGCGATTTTCTTTACCCGGGAAGGACATCGTCCTGATCTAAGCGATGTTAATGAAACTAAACGGCGCAGGGGGATCATCAAAGGTGCGCCGGTGGGTGCGGAAGGACCAATGGGCCGCTTTCTGGTCAGAGGCGAAAAAGGCTGGGATATTGTGCCGGAGTTGGCCCCGGTCGCCGGTGAAATGCTGATCGATAAACCGGGCAACAGCGCATTTCATGCAACCGATCTTGATCACCTGCTACGCAACAAAGGGATCCGCCAGCTCATTCTGACCGGGGTGACCACCGATGTCTGCGTCCATTCGACGATGCGTGATGCGAATGATCGCGGTTATGATTGCCTGATGCTGGCGGATTGTTGCGCGGCCGGTTATCCGCAATTACACCTGGCGACCATTGATATCACCCTGAACGAGGGCGGTATTTTTGGTGCTGTTGCCCAGTCGACAGATGTGTTGCCGGCGCTGTAAGTCTGGCTTTTTCTTGCTGTGGCACCCGCGCTGAAGGCGACGTAAAGCCGTCAACCGCTAATCAGCGACGGGCTAATGGGCGACAGTCACGGCGTTGAAACAGGGCAATGGTTGTGGTTAATTACCCGTAACAACACTGACATGCCGCTATTTTATGTGTTCTGATGTCATTTTTCTCGCCCGTAACCCCGGGTGTCCGGCAACGTGAATGCCGTACCTTGCCAGCGTTATGGTTGTTTCGCGTTGGCAAGGCGCGGATGCGGGCACGTCAGAAAAGAGTACCCAGATTCAGGCGCCCAGCTGCTCGCGTAATGCATCGCGGGTCTGCCAGTCAGTACGTTCGTATGTCAGTGGCGTGACTGAAATATACCCTGCATTAATGGCCGCCAGCTCGCTATCTGCGGGTACCGCTAATGGCCCATGTTCAACACGGATCCAAAACCAGGTCTCGCCATGTGGATCGTTGACAGGCGTTACGTCAATGCCTTTGACTTTACCCCGGCCTTGTGAAGTCACTTTAATGCCGTGAATGGCATCTGCCGGCAGATTAGGGAAATTGACGTTCAGACAGGTTTCTTTTGGCCATGAGCAGGTCAATAGCTGTTGCAACACCTGGCGGCCATGTACCTTAGCCGCCTGCCAGTCGACTGCATCCTCCGGTTCTTTATCCTGACTCAGTGCAATCGCCGGGATGCCCAGCAGCATCCCGGTGATGGCCGCGCCCACCGTCCCAGAAAGCACCGTTTCGAAACCAATGTTCGAGCCGCAATTAATGCCAGAGAGCAGCACGTCGGGTGGTGTCTCCGCCATCAGGTTTTTCACGGCGAAAGCCACGCAATCAGCCGGCGTGCCATGAACGGCATATTTTCGCGCCGCGCGTTGATTGACTCTGAGCGGCGCCCGCAGGCTGATGGCGTTAGAGACGCCGCTTTGATCCGTTGCCGGTGCGACAATCCACACTTCGTCGGCCAGTTGATGTGCAATGGATTCCAGCAGCGCCAGACCTGGGGCATCAATACCATCATCGTTGGTGAGTAACAGGCGGTTAATTTTTTTTTCAGACATAACGAGTCATTCCATTATCAGAGGGGAGAGGACGGGTCCAACGCGTCGCGGTACCCGTAAATATATCGCAACCTGAACTGGTTATATCAGAAAATAACATCGGATGTCCCGGAACCTCATGGCGGACGTGTACCCGGATTGCTGTCATCTATCATAGAAAGATAAAAAATTGCTTTTCATCACGGGGAATAGACCTGGTGGGCAATAAAGTCAATTTTCTTTACTATCCGCAAGAAAGATAAGGATATAATAGTGCCGATATGTAATTTTTTTACATTTTTCTGGGTGTTTATTCCTTATTTCTTTGTTTCTTTAGAGGTTTTTTATGCAAGCTTTGCCTGATTGTCCAAAATGTCACTCTGAATATACCTGGCAGGAGGGCGATATCCTTAATTGCCCTGAGTGTGGCCACATCTGGTCGCTGTTGGAAAATGCGGCGCAGGCGGAGGAAACGCTTAGTGTTAAGGATGCTAACGGCAACTTACTGGTGGATGGCGATAGCGTTACCGTGATCAAGGACCTGAAAGTAAAAGGCAGTACGGCAACATTAAAAATAGGGACGAAAGTAAAAGGGATTCGACTGGTTGAAGGCGACCACAATATTGATTGCAAAATCGAGGGTTTTGGCGCGATGAAGCTGAAATCCGAGTTTGTGAAGAAAAACTGATCCGGTCTCCCTCGGGTTGCTTATACTCTGCACGATGATTCGGAAGCAGGCGCGCAAATGCGCTTTTATCAGGTGGTTGAAGCAGAAAAAGGCTACGCCTTTTAGCCGGTTTATTGTTAACGTTGCTCATCTACCGTTGAGTCAGGGGAAACCGGCATGACAGACGATGAACTGAAACAACTGAGTACCACCGTGGGAGAATGGCTACAACGACGGCATGCGACGGTCACGACGGCTGAGTCGTGTACCGGCGGCTGGATTGCAAAAGTGATTACTGATACGCCAGGAAGCTCAAGCTGGTTCGAGCAGGCGTTTGTCACTTACAGTAACGCCGCTAAACAGGCGTTGGTGGGCGTTAATGCTGACACACTGGAAACATGGGGCGAGGTCAGTGAGCAAGTGGTGATGGAGATGGCCGAAGGCGCGTTACATGTGGCTGGTGCTGACTTTGCCTTATCGGTGAGTGGTATTGCCGGGCCGGGCGGTGGTTCGCAAGAAAATCCGGTAGGGACTGTCTGGTTTGGTTTCGCCGCCGCCTCGGGAGCCCGTCTGGCTCAACGGCGACATTTTTCCGGCGATCGTGATGCAGTGCGCCGTCAGGCAACGGCTTGTGCATTAATTACATTATGGCGTGATTTTCTCGAAAATAAACTTGATACTGTATGAGTATACAGTATAATCGTAATTATTCGTTTTACAGAAAAGCAACTTCAGGTGTGCTTTGTCCTGCATGATTAGGAGTGGAAATGGCTATTGATGAAAATAAGCAGAAGGCTTTGGCTGCGGCGCTGGGCCAGATTGAGAAACAGTTTGGTAAAGGCTCCATCATGCGCTTGGGTGAAGACCGTTCCATGGATGTGGAAACCATTTCAACGGGTTCGCTTTCACTGGACATTGCGCTCGGGGTGGGTGGGCTACCAATTGGACGCATTGTCGAAATTTATGGTCCGGAGTCTTCCGGTAAAACCACGCTGACATTGCAAGTGATTGCCTCCGCACAGCGTAAAGGGAAAACCTGCGCCTTCATTGATGCGGAACATGCACTTGATCCTATTTATGCCAAAAAACTGGGTGTGGATATTGATAACCTGTTGTGTTCTCAGCCCGATACCGGTGAGCAGGCGCTGGAAATCTGTGATGCGCTGGCCCGTTCCGGTGCGGTTGATGTCATCATCGTTGACTCCGTTGCAGCATTGACGCCGAAAGCGGAAATTGAAGGGGAAATCGGCGATTCCCATATGGGGCTTGCGGCACGCATGATGAGCCAGGCAATGCGTAAACTGGCCGGGAACCTGAAGCAGTCCAGTACGTTGCTTATCTTTATCAATCAAATCCGCATGAAAATTGGCGTTATGTTTGGTAATCCCGAAACGACTACCGGTGGCAATGCACTGAAATTTTATGCTTCTGTGCGTCTGGATATTCGCCGTATTGGTGCGATAAAAGACGGCGACAATGTGGTTGGTAGTGAAACCCGCGTGAAAGTGGTGAAAAACAAAGTCGCCGCACCGTTCAAACAGGCTGAATTTCAGATAATGTATGGTGAAGGCATCAATGTTTACGGCGAGCTGGTGGATCTCGGCGTGAAGCATAAATTGATTGAGAAAGCCGGGGCATGGTACAGCTACAATGGTGATAAAATTGGTCAGGGTAAAGCCAATGCCGGTAACTATCTGAAAGAAAATGCGGCAGTAGCAAACGAAATTGAACAGAAACTACGTGATATGCTCCTGAATAATCCGGATGGCAGTACCAACACAGTAGCATCTTCAGTAGGTAATGATGATATTGTGACGAGCGAAACGCACGAAGACTTCTGACCGTATTCGTGTGATTAGGGCCACCCACGACGACAGATGATCGCTGCGCTGCGAGCCTGTAAATAATTCTGTGTAACTGCCATCCGATTAGAGGTGGTCGCTCAGGCGATCACCGAACTCGATAATAAAGCGGCTCATCGCCATACGCCAGTCCCTCAGCGGTAACGTCCATTTCTGTGATGCTGCCGGGATCGCCAGCCACACCACCTTTTTCACTGCGTCGTCTGTCGGGAACACCGTACACTTTTTGATCGCGTGGCGGATTACGCTGTTCAACGACTCGATGGCGTTGGTCGTGTAGATCACCTTGCGGATGTCCGGTGGGTAGGCAAAGAACGTGGCAAGATTCGCCCAGTTTACCTGCCAGCTGCGGCTTTTCTGCGGATAGCGGTTATCTCAGGTACTGGCGAACGCTTCCAGCGCTTGCAGACCAGCCTCTTCCGTAGGCACCTGATGGATGGCCTTCAGGTCCCGGGTGACGGCTTTGTAGTCCATTTCAGCTTTATATTATCACATTTTCTATCCTTCTTATCATGCCTGCGCAATCTGGAA
>JAATFO010000010.1 GCA_015655145.1 Enterobacterales bacterium
ATCGTTATGCCCTGGCACACTCGATGGGCGGCGCCATTCTGACGTTATTACTGGCCCGGCAACCACATGCTTTTGACGCGGCTGTATTGGTTTCGCCAATGTTTGGCATTGCGTTGCCAATGCCGGCATGGATGGCACATCGCATTCTTGAATGGGCGGAGAGCCGCCCGCTGTTGCGCGATGGTTATGCTCTCGGTACGGGTAAGTGGCGCGCCGGGCCTTTTGGTATTAACAAACTGACTCACAGCCGTGAGCGTTATCGCCGTAACTTGCGCTTTTATGCTGATGATCCTGCTATCCGTGTTGGCGGACCCACGTATCATTGGGTGCGTGAAGCAATTAAGGCCGGGCAGGAGATCCTTAACCAGGTAGCGGCGATTAGTACGCCCTTATTGTTGTTGCAGGCCAGTGAAGACAGCGTTGTCGACAACCATGCACAGAATGTGTTTTGTACCGCGATGATGTCCGCCGGACATCCCTGTGATGGGAGCGCGCCGAGGGTTATCGCGGGTGCTCGTCATGAGATCTTATTTGAAAAAGACGCGATACGTGCGGCAGCGTTACATGCCATTGTCGATTTTTATCAACGGCATGCGTCATAAATTTCACCCACTCAGATTTATGCTGGCGCAGTGAACCTGCGTCTGATTATCCCTTTTAGACCAGAGGTTTTTCATGTACCACATAGTCGCCTCCGATTTGGATGGCACATTGCTTTCACCCGATCATCGCCTGACGCCCTACACCAAAGAGACGCTCAAGCTACTGACCGCCCGCGATATACATTTTGTTTTTGCCACCGGGCGTCATTACATTGATGTTTCACAGATGCGCGACAACCTGGAGATCGATGCATTTATGATCACCTCGAACGGTGCGCGCGTGCACAATACTGCCGGAGAATTGATCTTCAGCCATAATGTGGATGAAAATATTGCGGGCGAACTGTTTGCGGTCAAATATAGCGATCCGGACATTCTCACCAATGTTTATCGCAACGATGAGTGGTACCTGAGTCGCCCGCGTCCGGAAGAGCGAAGGTATTTTAAAGAATCCGTATTTAACTATACGGTGTTTGAGCCGGGGATGCTGGCGACGGACGGTATCAGTAAGGTATTTTTTACCTGTGAAGATGCGGAAAAACTGCTGCCGCTGGAGCGGGCGATTATCGCGCGCTGGGGTGATCGGGTCAATGTTAGTTTTTCATTTCCTACTTGCCTGGAAGTGATGGCGGGTGGCGTCTCGAAAGGTCATGCGCTGGAAGCTGTCGCTAAATTACTGGGTTACTCATTGAAATCATGCATTGCGTTTGGTGATGGTTTAAATGACAAGGAGATGCTGACCATGGCCGGGAAAGGTTGCATTATGTGCAATGCACATAAACGGCTGAAAGATCTGCTACCAGACCTCGAAGTGATTGGCTGTAATGCAGAAGATGCTGTACCACATTATCTGCATCGTCTGTTTTTGGTTTGAACGCTCCTGAAAGCGGTATTAGTGGTAAAGGCGGACGTGAGTGCCTGCCTTTACCGTGGTAGTTTACTCTTGTTGTAAGAACTGTACTGCTTTGTCCGGGAAGTCAGTAAATAAGCCTTCTACATTGGCTTTGTTATACAGCGCATCATAAAGCTGATTGATGTTGGTCGCATAAGGCGGCAACTGGTCAGCACGGACTGTATAAGGGTGGATCTGCAACTTACTGGCGTGTGCTTCTTGTGCCATGGCTGTCAGCTTAATATCGCCGACTTTTGAATCAGCACTAAATAGCTCATGGTAATCCGGGCCGATACCATCGACATACTGCGCCAGTGTTTTCATCGCTCCCGGTTTGAACATCCAGTCATAATTGTAGTTGACCCATTTCCCGTTTTTTTGCTCTTCCGTTTCTTTTGAATCGGTTTCGGTGATCAGCTGGATCAGTTTCACATCCATGCCCATTTTGGGCTCAAGTTCAGTTTTTATCCGTTTCAGTTCATTAAAATCAAAACATTGCAGATAAACATTGTCTTTTTTACTGGTGTAACCGTACTGGTGCAAAACCGTCAGCACTTTTACTGCAATGTCTTTCCCCTCTTTGTGATGGAACCAGGGTGCTTTGATCTCCGGATAAATGCCGATGTTTTTTCCCGTGGAATGGTTCAATCCCTGGACAAATTCAATCTCTTCCTCGAAGGTATGTACCCGAAAATCAGATTTTCCCATCGGGAAACGTCCCGGGAACGTTTGCACGTGTTTGCCGTCAACGATGTTAAAGCCTTCGGTAAATTTCAGGCTCTTAATTTCCGCCAGCGTAAAATCAATGGCGTAATAGCGACCATCTTTACGGGCACGGTGAGGGAAACGTTCCGCCACATCAGTGACGCGATCAAGATAGTGATCATGTAAAACCACCAGTTGATCGTCTTTGGTCATCACCAGGTCCTGCTCAAGGAAATCGGCTCCCTGGGCGTAGGCCATCGCTTTCGCCGGCAGGGTATGTTCCGGCAGGTAACCACTGGCGCCACGATGGGCGATAACGATTTTACCCTGGGTCTGTGCTACGGCGCTTAGCGTTGTGGCCAGCATCAATGCTGCCAGTAACTGTTTTAATTTCATCGCATCCTCCGATTACTGATTTTGTAACTGCTGTTTATGTTTGTTTTCGCTCATCATGGTAAGCAGCAGAAAAATAACCGCCAGCACACAGCCGCCAATCATAATGATAAAACCGCCGTCCCAGCCGAAGAAATCGACGGTATAACCGACGATAGCGCTGGCAGCGACGGAGCCCCCAAGATAACCAAACAAGCCAGTAAAACCGGCCGCCGTCCCGGCCGCTTTTTTCGGCGCCAACTCTAAAGCATGTAAACCGATTAACATTACCGGACCGTAAATCAGGAAGCCGATCACGATCATACAGGCCATATCAATACCGGGATTACCCACTGGATTGAGCCAGTAAATGATGGTGGCAATGGTAACCAGCACCATAAAGAACACGCCCGTCGCGCCGCGATTACCTCTGAACACCTTGTCTGACATCCAGCCGCATAACAGCGTGCCAGGAATGCCGGCATATTCATACAGGAAGTAGGCCCAGGAGGACGTATCCAGTGAGAAGTGTTTCACCTCTTTCAGGTAAGTGGGGGACCAGTCGAGAATGCCGTAACGCAGCAAATAAACAAAAACGTTCGCCAGCGCGATATACCACAGCAGTTTATTGGGCAGCACATACTGCGTAAATATCTGCTTAGCGGTCAGTTCTTCCTCATATTTCTCACTGTAATCAGGTGGATAGTCGTTTTTGTATTCTTCAATAGACGGCAGGCCGCACGATTGCGGCGTGTCACGCATCAATGCAAACGCAATCAACGCCACTACAATGGCGCCGAATGCCGGCATATAGAACGCGGCTTTCCAGTCGTTGAACCATGCCATTCCCAACAGGAAGAGCAGCGGAGGAATACCGCCGCCAACGTTGTGTGCGCAATTCCAGACCGAGACAATACTGCCACGCTCTTTATGCGACCACCAGTGCACCATAGTACGGCCACAGGGTGGCCAGCCCATTCCCTGGAACCAACCACAGAGAAACAGCAACACGAACATGATCATGATGCTGGAGGTTGCCCAGGGGACAAACCCCATAATCAGCATGACAACAGCAGCGAGAATCAGGCCCGCCGGCAGGAATACCCGTGGATTAGAACGGTCTGATATCGATCCCATGATGAACTTGGAAATACCATAGGCGATGGAGATTGCCGACAAGGCAAAGCCCAGATCGCCGCGTGAAAAACCTTGTTCCACCAGTGAAGGTATCGCCAGAGCGAAATTCTTCCTTACCAGATAGTAAGCTGCATATCCGAAAAAGATGCCGAAGAAAATTTGCCAGCGCAAGTGGCGGTAGAGCGGATCAACACGATCCTCAGCCACCGGCGGCTGATGAGGTGCTGGCTTGAAAATACTGAGCATATTTGGGCCTCCAATGGCGCAATTTTGTTTTTTTGGTGTCCCAGCAGGATGGACCAAATGGCGTATTGACCCAAACTGAGGGGCAAATGTTCCATTTCGCGCATATTGTAGTAAAAATTCGATGTTTTAATTGTGAGGAAGGGCGCAAATGTTACATTTTAATTACAGAATGATGTAGTGTTCATCATAATGCGCTCTTTTGCGAACAAGTTATAAAGCAGGGAAGTGATTTTCATCCATATCATCGCCTTTGTGGGGTTGTTTTTTCGTTTTTAGCGCGTTTTGTTTCTTTATAATACATTTTTTGGGGTTGTTTTATGTGCTGATGTAAACTTAATAATCACGTCGGTAGCGGGATTTTTCGTTACAATAGACGCTCCTTCCCATTCTGAGTTAGTCATGTGGCACTCCTGATCATCACCACCGTCCTCTGGGCATTCTATTTTAGTTTGATTGGCGTCTATCTGGCCGGGCAGGTTGATAGCGTATTTTCGGTATTGGTCCGTTTGGCACTGGCGGCACTGGTCTTCCTGCCGTTTTTACGCTGGCGCGGCTACCGTCCTTCAACACTTTTGCTCTATATGCTGGTGGGCATGCTGCAACTTGGTGTTATGTATCTGCTGGTTTTCCAGGCATATCTCTATCTTAGCGTTGCCGAATTCCTGCTGTTTACCGTGATGACTCCGCTGTATGTCACCCTGATTTATGACCTGATTCGCGGCCGCAAGATTCGTATCAGTTATGCCTGTAGTGCCTTGTTAGCGGTGGTGGGTGCGGCGATCATTCGTTATGAAAAAATCAGCGATCATTTTTGGTTTGGTTTGTTATTGGTACAACTGGCCAATCTCTGCTTTGCCATCGGCATTGTGGGTTATAAACGGCTACAGGAAACGCGCCCTATGCCGCAACATACTGCTTTTTCGTGGTTTTATATCGGTGCAGTGATCATCGCGCTGATTGCCTGGTGGCTATGGGGTAATCCGCAAAAATATCCGACGACCTCACTACAATGGGGCATTCTGCTCTGGCTGGGTGTTGTGGCGTCCGGGCTGGGATATTTCATGTGGAATGTCGGCGCGACACAAGTGGATGCCGGGACGCTCGGTATCATGAACAATGTGCATGTGCCGGCGGGTCTGCTGGTTAATCTGGCGATTTGGCAAGAACAGCCGCACTGGCCGAGTTTTATCATCGGCGCGACAATTATTTGTGCGGCATTGTGGGTACATCAGCGCTGGATAGTGGATAAAACGCCGGGTATGTAATCACCCTCAGGCGGGTTTTCTGGTCTGCGGACGATGAATAAGTGTTAGCCCTTTGAGGAAGTTACGCAGAATTTGATCGCCGCATTCACGGTAGTTTTTGTGTCCCGGTTTACGGAAAATGGCGCTCACTTCCGCCGGAGAAACGGTAAAATCGGCTTTTTTCAGTACCTCGGCAATATCGGTGGTTTTCAGCGCAAAGGCGATGCGAAGTTTTTTCAGCAGAATGTTGTTATTCATTTTTCGTTCTATTGTTGGTGCGGGCGCATCTTCGCTGGCGCCACGGCGAAAAAAAATCAGTCCATTGAGAAAGTAGCCCATCAGAACATCCGGGCAGGAACGAAAGCCGGGATCCTCTTCTTTTTTCAACCATGCCTGCATGTCGGCAGTTGGCACCTCACATGCGGCCAGCGCGAAAATAGAGACCATTTTAGCGTCACTTAAATCCAGCATATAGCGCACGCTACGTAAGACATCGTTATTGGTCATGATCAAATCTCGTCAATAAAGCGGGGAATACGCCGCATTATAAGGCAGGGGATAGCATGATTTATACGCAAGGGCAGAATTAAATCCTGCCGTGTTGGTTTAAGACGCGCCAGGTATGGAAGGCTTTACTCCAGGACGTGATGCATCACGGACAAAAGGCAAATGATTACAGGCGTGTTGGCGTGCGAAACGGGTGAATGCTTCAATGACCGGCTGACGTTGTTCGCCGTCACGCACTGCTGCATACAGGCGGCTCCATAACCCCTCACCCAATGTACGGGTGACAATCAACCCCTGATGTTCAAAACTTTCCACTACCCAGTGCGGTAAGGCGGCGATGCCCATCCGTGCTGACACCATCTGGATTAACAGTAATGTATTATCCACGCTTTTTAGTGCCGGGCTGACGCCTGCCGGTTGCAGGAAATGACGCCAGATATCCAGACGCTGACGTTGTACCGGGTAGATCATCAAAACTTCGTTGGCCAAATCTTCTGGCTCTATTTTTGTCGCCCCGGCCAGAGGGTGCTCCGGCGCCAGCACCAGTCGGACTTCAAAGTCAAACATCGGTGAGTAATGTAACCCGCTGCGCGGCAAGATATCGGAGGTTAAAACTACATCCAACTCGCCCTGTTGTAACGCGGGCTGCGGATCAAAGGTGACGCCGGATTTAAAATCCATCACGACATGGGGCCAGCTCTGGCGGAAATTATCCAGCGCGGGTGTCAGCCACTGAATGCAGCTATGGCATTCAATCGCGATACGCAGCGAGGTTTGGTGTGGATCGTGGCAGGCTTGCAGAGCCTGTTGAATTTGCGGCAATACTTGCTCTGCCAGTTGCAATAAAATTTCCCCTTGCGGGGTAAAACGTAATGGCTGGCTTTTCCGCACAAACAGACGAAAACCAAGACGTTGTTCCAGATCGCTGAACTGGTGCGATAACGCCGATTGAGTTTGGTGAAGCTGTGCGGCGGCGGCGGCTAGCGAGCCGGCATGTCGGAGAGCTTGCAGTGTTCGCAGGTGCTTGAGTTCGATCATGAGAGTCCTTCACATCGACAATGAATAATTTGCGCTTGTGGATTATACACTATCCTTTGATTATAGCAGTGTAAACATCTGGACGGCCAAACGTCTTTTGTCGCGTGGCCTCACCTGACAATCATGGCAGACTACTGCGAAAGAAGAGGATTTGAAATGACTATCCTGAACCATACTCTGGGTTTTCCCCGAGTGGGCCTGCAACGCGAACTGAAAAAAGCGCAAGAGAGCTATTGGGCTGGTAACAGCACGCAAGAAGCGTTACTGGCTGTTGGCCGTGAGCTACGTGCGCGCCACTGGCAGCAACAAAAAGAAGCCGGTGTTGATCTGCTCCCGGTGGGTGACTTCGCCTGGTATGACCATGTATTGACCACCAGCTTGATGTTAGGAAACGTGCCTGCCCGTCATCAGAATAATGCAGGAACGGTTGATCTCGATACTCTGTTTCGTCTCGGTCGCGGTAGCGCGCCGACAGGAGAACCCGCGGCAGCGGCGGAAATGACCAAATGGTTTAACACTAACTACCATTACATGGTGCCGGAGTTTATCCAGGGTCAACAGTTTGCTCTACGCTGGACACAGTTACTGGATGAAGTGGACGAAGCGCTGGCGCTGGGCCACAAAGTAAAACCGGTACTGCTCGGGCCGGTAACCTATCTGTGGCTGGGGAAAACCAAAGGGGAACCCTTTGAGCGTTTGAGCCTGCTGGACGCTATTCTGCCGGTTTATCAGCGCGTGCTGGCGGAGCTGGCAAAACGCGGTATTACGTGGGTGCAAATCGATGAGCCGGCACTGGTACTGGAACTGCCATCGGACTGGCTGGCGGCGTTCAAACCGGCTTATCAGGCATTGCAGGGGCATACAAAACTGCTGTTGACCACCTACTTCGACAGCGTTGGCCAAAATCTCGATACAATCTGTGCGTTGCCGGTTCAGGGGCTGCATGTTGATTTAGTGCACGGTAAAGACGATATCGCTGAGCTGAACGCAAAATTACCGGCAGACTGGTTGCTTTCCCTCGGTGTGATTAATGGGCGTAACGTCTGGCGTGCTGACCTGAGTCGTTGGTTTGAGCGCGTACAACCGCTGCTGGCAGCGCGTGCCAGGTTATGGATTGGTTCGTCTTGCTCCCTGTTGCATAGCCCGATCGATTTGAGCGTGGAAACACGTCTTGATGACGAGGTGAAAAGCTGGTTTTCTTTCGCGCTGCAGAAGTGCGGTGAACTGTCATTACTGACGCAGGCGTTGAATAACAATAATGCGGCCTCGCTGGTTGCCTGGAGTGCGCCGATCCGCGCGCGTCGTGACTCTGCACGGGTACATAATGCCGAGGTGATACAGCGATTGGCGGCTATCACCGCCACAGACAGCGAACGTCAAAGTGATTATCAAACCCGGGCTGTCGTTCAGCATAAACGTTTCAATTTGCCGTCATGGCCGACGACCACTATCGGTTCATTCCCGCAAACCACGGAAATTCGCGGCCTGCGCCTTGATTTCAAACAAGGACGGCTGGACAGCCATCACTACCGCACCGGGATCGCGGCCCATATCAGACAGGCGATTGCGGAACAAGAACGGCTAGGACTTGATGTGTTGGTCCATGGCGAGGCGGAACGCAACGACATGGTTGAGTATTTTGGTGAACACCTGGACGGATTTGTTTTTACGCAAAATGGTTGGGTGCAAAGCTATGGTTCACGTTGCGTTAAACCCCCGGTGATCATCGGTGATATTAGCCGTCCGGAAGCGATCACCGTTGAATGGGCAAAATATGCGCAGTCGCTAACAGACAAGCCGGTAAAGGGCATGTTAACCGGACCCGTAACCATTCTTTGCTGGTCCTTTCCCCGTGAAGACGTTTCTCGCGAGGTCATTGCCAAACAGATTGCCCTGGCGTTGCGTGATGAGGTGGAAGATCTGGAAAAAGCCGGCATTGGCATCATCCAGATTGATGAGCCAGCCTTACGTGAAGGTTTACCGTTGCACCGGTCCGACTGGGCGAATTATCTGGCCTGGGCGGTAGATGCCTTCCGGCTGAATGCGGCTGTTGCCCGGGATGACACCCAAATCCACACGCATATGTGTTACTGCGAGTTTAACGATATTATGGACTCGATTGCTGCTCTGGATGCGGATGTCATTACCATCGAAACCTCACGTTCCGACATGGAACTGCTTGAATCCTTTGAACAGTTTGATTATCCCAATGAAATTGGTCCAGGGGTTTACGATATTCATTCACCGAATGTCCCCAGTGTGGCATGGATGGAAGCGTTGTTGCGTAAAGCCGCGCAGCGCATCCCGGTGACTCGCTTGTGGGTTAACCCGGATTGCGGTCTGAAAACCCGGGGCTGGACGGAGACGCGTCAGGCGCTGGCGAACATGGTGCAGGCGGCGCAAAACTTGCGTGCTGAAAGCGGGAAAGTCTGATTTCGTGTTGTGTTGTTACTACTGGGGCGGACTTGCGCCCCTTTTTTGCGTTAAGCGGCTGGCGCGACACCGTATTGGCTGAACCATGCCAGCATGCGCTGCCAGCCATCTTTGGCTGATGCTTCATGGTAGCTGGGTCGATAGTCGGCATTGAAGGCATGACCTGCCTCAGGATAAACCACGATTTCTGCATTGGCGTTGGCGGTATGCAAAGCCTGACGCATGGCTTCAATACTGTCGAGTGGAATGCTGGTATCTTTACCACCGTATAACCCCAGCACCGGGGCATTGAGATCAGCGACGATATCAATCGGATATGTGGGTTGTTTGATGCTTTTTTCACCGACCAGCCGGCCGTACCAGGCAACCGCTGCTTTTAATTGTGGGTTGTGGGCCGCATAAAGCCAGGCTATTCGCCCACCCCAACAGAAGCCGGTAATGCCCATGTTCCGCATCTCCCCCCCATTGCGCGCGGCCCAGTTCGCCACATGATCGAGGTCCGCCATGACCTGCGTGTCAGGCACCTGACTGACTATTTCCCGCAGCAGTTGCCCAATATCGGTGTAATTATTGGCATCGCCCTGACGGAAGTAGAGTTCCGGCGCGACGGCCAGATAGCCTTCATTCGCCAGACGGCGGCAGATATCACGAATATGTTCATGAACGCCAAAAATCTCCTGTACCACCAGGATCACTGGCAGGGCGCCGCTGTTCCCTTTGGGACGGGCATAAAAAGCGGGCATACTTTCACCCTGGGTTGGAATCACTGTTTCGCCAGCATCGATCGCGGAGCTGTGCGTTAATATTGTTGTTGATGCGACAGGTGAGACGGCAGGAGCAAAGCCATGCAGATTATTTTTATCAGCCAGAGTATCGTCGGTTTTCATTATTCTCTCCGTGCAAGCGATGGACTAATCAGATAACTATACGCTAAATAAGTCGTGTTGCAGGAGAGGCGGCGGCAAGCAAAGGAATCCCGACGGGTTGACGCGAAAACGTGATTCGGGCGGGTTACCCCTCGCTCCGTCACCGATTTGACCGCCGCTGGTGAAATTTAAAGCATGAGAATAATACACTGTCAGGTCAGCGGCGAAATCTGTTTATTGTGATTTAAGTCTCACTGATGGCATTTTATAATGTAATTTTCATTATCATAAGTGATGGCTATCACGAGATGGCGCGGAGGTTTCTCGTACAGTGATCCCCTTGCGGTTTCACTTTTTCGCCACACAGGAGTGGGTTATGGCCCCGTCAGAGGTTTTTCATTTAGGTCTTACCCGTGCAGATTTGCGCGGCGCTACGCTGGCTATTGTTCCGGGTTCTCCCGAGCGCGTGGAGAAAATTGCCACGCTGATGGACAATCCACAACCTCTGGCATCGCATCGGGAATTCACCAGTTGGCGGGCGGAGCTGGATGGTAAAGCTATCGTGGTGTGCTCCACCGGTATTGGCGGCCCGTCCACGTCGATTGCGGTGGAAGAGCTGGCGCAACTGGGGGTGCGTACTTTCCTGCGCGTGGGGACGACCGGCGCGATTCAGCCGTCGATACAGGTCGGCGACATGCTGGTGACGACCGGTTCGGTACGTCTTGATGGCGCCAGCCTGCATTTCGCGCCGCTATCCTTCCCGGCAGTGGCTGATTTCAACTGTACCACTGCGCTGGTCGCGGCGGCAAAAGAGGCCGGCGCGACCATTCATGTTGGTATCACGGCCTCTTCCGACACCTTCTATCCCGGGCAAGAGCGCTATGACACGTTTTCCGGGCGGGTCGTTAGCTATTTTCAGGGATCACTGAAAGAGTGGCAGCAAATGGGCGTGCTGAATTATGAAATGGAATCCGCTACCTTACTGACCATGTGCGCCAGTCAGGGATTACGCGCCGGGATGATAGCCGGCGTGATTGTGAACCGTACGCAGCAAGAAATCCCTGACGCGGCGGCGCTGGAACAGGCCGAGAACGATGCGGTAAACATCGTGGTTGCAGCGGCGCGGCGCCTGGTTTAACGTCAGCCGGCAAGACTGAGATGTCCGTGCGGGCAGATCGTCGTTTCCCGCGCGCTGATCGGTTGCCGTTTTTTCACGCTGGCACGTTGCTATTCTCTGATAACACTTTTATCTGGACATTCATACAGTACCTCTCTACCTTTTCACAAACTGATGTGATTTGTCGGAGGGAACGTTGACGTGGAAAAAACACTGATGCTGAGCGCCAGCCTGGCTCTGGCGGGGTTATTGCTTGGCTGGCTGATTGCGCATTTTCGGGCGACGCAGCAATTAGCGCACCAGGACACGGAACGGCGCCTGTTAGCGCAAGCCCTGGAACAAGCCAGTGACGAACAGCAACGTTTGCAGCAACAACTGACAAGCGAACAGCAACAACAGCAACAGAATGAGAAGGAGCTGCGTCAGTTGTATGGCGCACTAACCGCTGCGCAGGAAAAACTGCATTATTTCGATCACTGGCGTAATGAGAGTGAACAACTCGGCCGTGAATTGCGTAATCAGCTGGAGATCAACAGCGCACAAGAAGCTGAGTTGCGCGAAGTCACTATCCGCCTGGAAGAGACTCGTATCGCGGCGGAGGAGAAACAGCGCCTGCTCACTCAGAGTGAACAACGGCTGACGGCACAATTCGAAAATCTCGCGAATCGTATTTTCGAAAATAGTGGTCGGCGCGTTGACGAACAAAATCGCCAAAGTCTCAACAGCTTGATTACCCCACTGCGTGAACAACTGGATGGTTTTCGTCGTCAGGTGCAAGACAGTTTTGGCCAGGAAGCGCGGGAGCGCCATCTGCTTTCCCATGAAATTAATAATTTGCAACAACTTAATGCGCAAATGGCGCAAGAAGCCCTCAACCTGACCCGCGCGCTCAAAGGCGACAATAAAACGCAGGGCAACTGGGGAGAAATGGTCCTAAGTCGGGTACTGGAAGCTTCCGGCCTGCGGGAAGGTTATGAGTATGAAACGCAAGTAAACATTCGGGTCGACCATCACAGTTATTTTCAGCCAGACGTTATCGTGCATCTGCCGCAGGGGAAAGATGTGGTCATTGATGCCAAAATGACGCTAATTGCCTACGAACGTTATTTTAACAGTGAGGATGACGCGGTTCGCGAGCAGGCCATCAATGAACATATCGCGGCTATTCGTGGACATATTCGATTGCTGAGCCGCAAAGATTATCAACAATTACCGGGTTTACGTTCGCTGGATTATGTGTTGATGTTTATTCCCATTGAACCGGCATTCTTGCTGGCTCTTGATCGGCAGCCCGAGCTGCCTGGTGAGGCGCTGAAGCAAAATATCATGCTGGTCAGCCCGACAACGTTGCTGGTGGCATTGCGCACCATTACCAATCTCTGGCGTTATGAGCTTCAGAGCCGTAACGCGCAACATATTGCTGAACAGGCCGCTAAACTCTATGACAAGATGCGGTTGTTCGTGGATGACATGACCAGTATCGGACAACATCTTGATAAAGCTCAGGATAGTTATCACCAGGCGATGAAAAAACTGGCACAAGGGCGCGGTAATCTGATCGCCCAAAGTGAGCGTTTTCGTCATTTAGGCGTGGAGGTGAAACGGCCCATTAATCCACATCTGGTGGAGGCGGCGGATACCAGCGACGATGCCGCTGGCAACAGTGGCGAGCCTGATGACAATTCGCAACCGTTAATCGCAAATGATGACTTATCGGGTATCAATGAATAAATGTAGGGTAACGTGCCTGGCTATCGTGACTCTGATACACTTTATGGATACTTGATGGCAGAGCAGGCAAAAATATGGCAGATGAACCACAGGAAACCACGCATTTTGGCTTTCGTACGGTCGCGAAAAATGAAAAAGCGGAGATGGTCGCCGGAGTATTCCATTCCGTTGCAGCCAAATATGACCTGATGAACGATCTGATGTCTTTCGGCATTCATCGTATCTGGAAGCGGTTTACTATCAATTGCAGTGGCGTGCGTCGCGGGCAGCGAGTGCTCGATCTGGCGGGCGGTACAGGAGACTTAACGGCAAAGTTTTCCCGTCTGGTGGGTGAGGCCGGCCAGGTGGTGCTGGCAGATATTAATAGCTCAATGCTGAAGATGGGACGCGATAAACTGCGCAATCATGGCATTGTCGGCAATGTTAATTATGTCCAGGCGAATGCTGAAGCGTTGCCGTTCCCCGATAATTACTTTGATTGCATCACCATTTCGTTCGGTTTGCGCAATGTCACGGAGAAAGAGAAGGCGTTAGCCTCCATGTTTCGGGTACTCAAACCGGGTGGACGTTTACTGGTGCTGGAATTTTCAAAGCCCCTGTTTCAGCCGTTGAGTAAAGCCTACGACGCGTACTCTTTTCATATTTTGCCGCGTATCGGCGAACTGGTGGCAAAAGACGCGGAAAGTTATCGTTATCTGGCGGAGTCTATTCGCATGCATCCGGATCAGGAAACGCTCAAAGCGATGATGGCTGATGCCGGGTTTGAAAATACCAGTTATTACAACCTGATGGGCGGCATTGTCGCGTTGCATCGTGGATTCAAGTTTTAAGCAGGCATGCGCATGACTTTAACATTGCTGTTAACCGCCAGTCTGGAGACGGCACTTAACCAAATTTTGTATCGTGATCGTGCGCTGAAAGCTGCACGCCAACGCTTAAACGGTAAAGTGCTGACGATTCAATTGCAGGAGTTGCCGCAATCACTGACGCTGGTTTTCAGTGAAAATCAGGTAGATGTGTTAACCGAATGGCAGGATAGCAGTGATTGCACGCTGAAAACCCGGTTGGCGGTGTTGCCGAAATTACGTGATCGCCAGCAACTGACCCAGTTGATTCGGCATGGTGAGTTAGAGGTGGTGGGTGATTTGCAAGTCGTACAACAATTTTCTGCACTGATTGATATGGCAGAACTCGACCCGGCTGAGTATCTTGCGCCATGGCTGGGCGATATCGCCGCACAAGAGGTCAGTCAGGCCGCGCAATGCGGCGTGCGTTTTCTCCAGCGCGATTTTAAACGTAAGCAAGACAACCTGACACAGACACTAACGGAAGAGTGGCGTTTGACGCCTGGCCCACTGGAACTTGCATGGTTTGCGGAAGAAGTCGATGCGCTCACTCGTTCGCTGGACGCGCTGGATGCCAGAATAGATCAACTGGAGACGAAATGACGTTGGGTGAAATTCGCCGCCTTTACGCGATCATCAAAGTTTTTTTAAGCTATGGACTTGATGAGCTGATTCCGCGAACGCGTATCACACTCCCGCTTCGTCTGTGGTGCCGGAGTATCTTTTGGATCCGTAATCGCCATCCAGGTGATGCGTTGGGCACTCGTCTGCGTCTGGCGCTGGAGCAACTTGGGCCGGTATGGATCAAATTTGGTCAGATGATGTCGACACGACGCGATCTCTTCCCGCTTCATATCGCCGATCAACTGGCGATGCTGCAAGATCGTGTGGCGCCGTTCGATGGGATGAAAGCCAAACAACAGATAGAACAGTCATTAGGCGGACCTGTTGGCAACTGGTTTGAGAATTTTGATATCAAGCCGCTGGCTTCGGCATCCATCGCGCAAGTGCATACCGCAACCCTGAAAGAAAACGGCCGGGCGGTGGTGATCAAAGTGATCCGTCCGGATATTTTGCCCGTGATCAAAGCCGATATGCGCCTGATTTATCGTCTGGCGCGTTGGGTTCCCCGGTTGTTGCCCGATGGACGTCGTTTGCGGCCAGTTGAAGTGGTGGCGGATTATGAAAAAACCCTGATTGATGAGCTCAATTTACTGCGTGAAGCGGCCAATACTATTCAGTTACGCCGTAATTTTGAGAACAGTAACATGCTGTATGTGCCTGAAATATACTCCGATTATTGTAGTGAGACCATGCTGGTCATGGAGCGCATTTATGGCATTCCGATTTCCGATGTGGCTGCACTGGAGCAGCATGGTATCAACATGAAATTACTGGCGGAGCGCGGTGTGCAGGTATTTTTCACTCAAGTTTTTCGCGACAGTTTTTTTCATGCCGACATGCACCCGGGGAATATTTTCGTCAGTTATGACCACCCGCAAGACCCGCAATATATCGGCATCGATTGTGGCATTGTGGGGTCGTTGAATAAAGAAGATAAGCGTTACCTGGCTGAGAATTTTATCGCTTTTTTCAATCGTGATTATCGTAAAGTGGCTGAATTGCATGTGGATTCAGGTTGGGTGCCCGCAGATACCAATGTGGAAGATTTTGAGTTTGCGATTCGCACCGTGTGTGAGCCTATTTTTGAAAAACCGCTGGCGGAAATCTCCTTTGGTCATGTGTTGCTAAACTTGTTTAATACGGCGCGTCGTTTCAATATGGAAGTACAACCACAGTTGGTGTTGCTACAGAAAACGTTGTTGTATGTCGAAGGGGTAGGACGCCAGCTTTATCCGCAACTCGATCTGTGGAAAACGGCGAAGCCATTCCTGGAAGACTGGATTAAAGACCAAATTGGTATCCCGGCGATTGTGCGCGCGTTGAAAGAAAAAGCCCCTTATTGGGCGGAGCGATTGCCTGAGTTACCTGAGCTTTTTTATGATAGCTTGCGTCAACATAAACGGTTGCAAAACAGTGTGGATAAGCTGACCGCTGACATGAATACTCAGCGTTCACGTCAGCATCAGTCCCGTTATTTGTTTGGTATCGGCGCCATGCTGTTACTCAGCGGCACCGCGATTTTGCTGACACGGCCTGACGGGGATCTTCTGCCAGCCTTATTGATGGCGGGAGGGTTTGTTGCCTGGCTGGTTGGCTGGAACAAAACAAATTGATTGTCAGGAAAGGTAAAAAGCCGTTTTAATGACACCGGCGTAAGTTTGCGCATCGTCACGGTGCGTGGGGCTGTTGTATACTGCGTTTTCAGCATATTTTTATTATTCAGGGGCAAGCTCATGGGCGGTATCAGTATTTGGCAATTGTTGATTATTGCTGTCATCGTTGTACTTCTTTTTGGCACCAACAAGTTGCGTAATCTCGGGTCTGATTTGGGGTCCTCGATCAAGGGTTTTAAGAAAGCCATGGGCGATGATGAAAAAAAGGACGAAACCCTGCAACAAGATGCTGAATTCGAAGCCAAAACGTTGGCAGACAAACAGCAAACCACGGCTAAGAAAGAAGAAGCCCGGAACGATAAAGAGTAGGTGAAACCGTGTTTGACGTTGGTTTTAGTGAACTGATATTGGTATTCGTTATCGGACTGGTTGTTCTTGGCCCACAACGGTTGCCTGTTGCGGTAAAAACAGTTGCGGGCTGGATACGCGCAATGCGTTCACTGGCGTCTAATGTGCAGAATGAGCTGGCGCAGGAACTCAAATTGCAAGAATTGCAAGACAGCCTGAAAAAGGTTGAAGAGGCCAGCAAAGCGTCACTGTCACCTGAATTGCAAGCGTCAATGGATGAGTTAAAGAAAACGGCTGAGTCGATGAAACGTTCCTATCTCGGTGAAAATGAAAAAGCGGATGACGAAGCCAATGCCCTCTACCATCCACAAGGTAATGATGCGCAGAGCGATACGATTGCCACGGTGGAAAAGCAAGCGGGTGAGTCTGTGCCGACGGCAGGTGAGATAAAACACGCTGAGGAAAGCGATGTCAAAACCACCACCGCAGTCACTCAGTCTGAATCAGCCACCGTACCGGCGTCAGCATCTATCCCTTCAACTCACACAAGCGATGAACGATAAATATGGGCGTTGACGATACCCAACCGCTTATCAGCCATTTGATCGAGCTGCGTAAACGGCTGCTTAATTGCATCATTGCCGTTTTGGTCATTTTTCTGGTGCTGGTCTGGTTTGCAAATAATATTTATCAATGGGTTTCTGCCCCGCTGATTAAACAGATGCCGGTTGGGGCCAGTATGATTGCGACCGACGTCGCATCGCCATTTTTCACGCCGATAAAACTAACCATCATTGTCTCGGTGTTCCTTGCTGTGCCGGTTATCCTGTATCAAATCTGGGCATTTGTGGCTCCCGCGCTTTATCGACATGAGCGCAAGCTGGTCATGCCATTGCTGTTTTCCAGCACCTTACTGTTTTATGTTGGCGTTGCTTTTGCCTACTTCATTGTCTTCCCGCTGGCGTTTGGCTTTTTCGCCCAAACGGCGCCGCAAGGCGTGCTGATTGCGACCGATATCAATAATTACCTTGATTTTGTCATGGCGTTGTTTATGGCGTTTGGCATTTCATTCGAGGTTCCTATTGCGATTGTCTTGCTATGCTGGACCGGCGTGACCACGCCGGAAGACTTGAAAAAAAAACGACCGTATATTCTGGTAGGGGCATTTGTCGTCGGTATGCTACTGACGCCGCCCGATGTTTTTTCACAAACATTGCTCGCTATTCCTATGTACTGTCTGTTTGAGGTTGGCGTATTCTTTTCTCGTTTTTATGTGGGAAAAGGGCGTACCGATAACGATAACGAGACGGAAGAGGGCACAGGATCCTGAGCAGGTAGCAACATCGCCCATTCTCGCGAATCATCTACGCGTTGTTGAACGCCACCGTCTGTCAGGGCGGTTATTCTATGGAGAGTGACGATGTTTGATATTGGCGTTAACCTGACCAGTACACAGTTTGCGAAAGATCGCGAACAGGTTGTTAAACGCGCTCGCGCAGCAGGTGTCGCCGGCATGTTAATTACGGGCACCAATGGCCTTGAAAGCCAGCAAGCGCAAGATCTGGCTCAACAGCACCCGGGATTTTGTTGGTCGACGGCGGGTGTTCATCCACATCATGCCAGCGAGTGGTCGGCAGCAACGGCCGCCACATTGTGTCGGCTGGCTGAGCATCCCCAGGTTGTCGCCATCGGTGAGTGCGGGCTTGATTTCAATCGCAATTTTTCCGCGCATGATCAACAAGAATATGCGTTTAATGCACAACTGGCATTGGCTGCAGAGCTGACAATGCCCGTGTTTTTGCATTGTCGCGATGCCCATGAACGCTTTATCGCCGTGCTGAAACCCTGGCTTGATAAACTGCCCGGCGCAGTGGTTCATTGTTTCACTGGCACGCAAGCGGAGTTGACAGCGTGTCTGGCATTAGGGCTATCCATCGGGATCACCGGCTGGGTATGCGATGAACGGCGGGGTATAAAGGTGCGTGAATTACTGCCGTTAATACCGGGCGATCGCTTATTGCTGGAGACCGATGCGCCTTATTTACTGCCGCGTGATATGCGTCCTCGTCCGACATCTCGCCGTAATGAGCCCTGTTTTTTGTCACATATTGTGCAGCAAGTCGCACTTTGGCGCGATGAAGATGCCGAAGAACTGGCGCAAAAAACGGATGAAAATGCCCGACGCCTGTTGGCTATCCGCTAAATCGGCATCACCCTATTGGGTTGCCGCTTGAGTGGCGCTAACGAATGGCGTTCATCCTGTTCAGACGATTACAGTTTCTGGAATTGTTTATTGTCAACACTGCGGATTATCTGCTTATTGAGCAAATTAAGCAGTAGCATTGATCGCGCTTCACCATCTGGCTCAGTGAAGATAGCCTGTAAACCTTCGAAGGTGCCATCAGTAATGAGTACGGCATCGCCGGGATGCGGGGTCTCGGCATCAATGATCATCTTCGGCGCATCACTCAGCAAGGCAGTGATTACCGCCATGGGTACTGTTGCAGGTTGCGTGCCAAAACGTACAAAATGACTAACGCCGCGCGTTGCACTGATTGTTGTGGTGTGAATTGATTCAGGATCGAATTCAATAAACAGATAATTGGGAAACAATGGCTCACTTACCGTGGTACGTTTGCCGCGGATCATTTTCTCCAGCGTAATCATCGGGCTAAGACAATACACCGATTGACGCTCAAGGTGATCTTTCGCGCGTAAAAGCTGGCCACGTTTACAGTAAAGGAGATACCAGGATTCCATAATGTCACTTTCCAGTTATCGAACGCTAAGAATAACAAAACTGTTGTCAGAGTTATAGCAGCATCACGTCTGTTGGCGAGGCCAGAAAGTTGCGTGAATATGGGGCAATATCCTCAGTCATGCTTATAAATTAGCAGTTATTTTTGGATCAGGTTGTTACATTTATACTCGAGGGCGTTTGTATCACTTATTTTCAGAGGAACAAAAACAAGCATGTCGGGCCAATCAGCCCTATAATGGCCGATTCACTGACCGCACCGATGAAATGTCATGAAATACCACGATTTACGTGAATTCCTTTCGTTGCTTGAACAGCGCGGGGAATTAAAGCGTATTAGCCTTGAGGTTGATCCTGTTCTGGAGATGACTGAAATTGCTGACCGCACCTTGCGTGCTGGCGGACCGGCATTATTGTTTGAGAACCCGAAAGGGTATGACATGCCGGTATTATGCAATCTGTTTGGTACACCCGGACGCGTGGCGCTGGGAATGGGCCGGGAAGATGTCAGCGCGTTGCGCGAAGTGGGGGAGTTACTGGCCTTTCTCAAAGAGCCGGAACCACCGAAAGGTCTGCGCGATCTGTTTGATAAAATGCCGCAATTCAAGCAAGTGCTGAATATGCCGACAAAACGGTTACGCAGCGCAAGTTGTCAGGAGCAGGTCTGGCAAGGTGATGATGTCGATCTGGCGCGTATTCCGGTAATGACATGTTGGCCGGACGATGCCGCACCGTTGATCACGTGGGGTTTGACCGTGACGCGGGGGCCGAAAAAAGAGCGCCAGAATCTTGGCATCTATCGTCAGCAGGTGATCGGCAAAAACCGCGTTATTATGCGCTGGCTATCGCACCGCGGCGGCGCCCTGGATTTTCAGGAATGGCGCCAGGCCCATCCCGGGGAACGTTTCCCGGTTGCGGTTGTGCTGGGTGCCGATCCCGCTACCCTTATCGGTGCCGTAACGCCGGTGCCTGATAGTCTCTCAGAGTACGCTTTTGCTGGCTTGTTGCGCGGTAACAAAACCGAGGTAGTTAAGTGCCTTTCTAATGATCTGGAAGTACCTGCCAGCGCCGAGATCGTGCTGGAGGGGTATATCGATGCAGGGGATATGGCAGCGGAAGGCCCGTATGGCGACCACACCGGCTATTATAATGAGGTTGATCATTTCCCGGTATTTACCGTAACACACATAACGCAACGCCATGATGCGCTTTATCATTCAACCTACACCGGGCGTCCACCGGATGAACCGGCGATATTGGGGGCGGCGCTTAATGAAGTGCTGGTACCGATCCTGATTAAACAGTTTCCGGAAATTGTCGATTTTTACCTGCCGCCGGAAGGATGTTCTTATCGCCTGGCGGTGGTAACAATGAAAAAACAGTATGCGGGTCATGCCAAACGCGTGATGATGGGCGTCTGGTCGTTTCTGCGTCAGTTTATGTACACCAAGTTTGTTATTGTTTGTGATGATGATGTCAATGCGCGCGACTGGAATGATGTTATCTGGGCGATAACGACGCGGATGGATCCGGTGCGTGATACGGTGATGATCGAGAATACACCCATCGATTATCTGGATTTTGCTTCGCCCGTTTCTGGTCTGGGTTCCAAAATGGGCCTGGATGCCACGAATAAATGGCCGGGTGAGACACAGCGCGAATGGGGACGACCGATTGTCAAAGATGCGGCTGTAACCGCCCGGGTTGATGCAATCTGGGATGAGTTAGGTATTTTTAACGCGCCACCGCAACGCTGACGGTGTGCGAATCAAGATAACGACGACCCGACAGAGGGACCGCATGACAACATTAAGCTGTAAGGTGACCTCGGTAGAGGCAATTACTGATACTGTGTACCGAGTCAGACTGGTACCGGAAGCCGATTTTAGTTTTCGCGCTGGTCAGTATTTGATGGTGGTTATGGATGAAGGGGATAAACGCCCATTTTCACTGGCCTCAACGCCGATGGAAAAAGACATTATTGAGTTGCACATCGGCGCTTCTGAACTGAATCTTTATGCCATGGCGGTGATGGAGCGTATTCAGCAACAGCGTGAAATCACTGTGGATATACCACACGGTAATGCCTGGCTGCGTGAAGAGAGTACGCGGCCATTGATTTTGATCGCGGGTGGAACAGGGTTTTCTTATGTTCGATCCATTATGCTTACCGCGCTGGCGCAGCATCCGGATCGTAATATCGCCATCTATTGGGGTGGACGCGAATTAAAGCATTTGTATGATTTGAATGAAATGAATGCGCTGGCGGTCAAACATCCACATCTGAAAGTGGTTCCGGTGGTGGAACAACCGGAAACAGACTGGGAAGGACGTCGGGGGACTGTATTGACTGCGGTTATGCAGGATTACGGCTCGTTAAGCGAATATGATATTTACATTGCCGGCCGTTTCGAAATGGCGAAAATTGCTCGTGAGCGGTTTTGTGCGGAACGTGGCGCCCAGGAAAGCCACATGTTTGGTGATGCCTTTGCATTTATCTGAGCAGTAGCGCCAGGTCAACGAGTCGTGCAATGAACTCCCGCCTTTTGACGGGCGGGAAAATCGCGTATACAGCCTTGTATCAGACGCGTTCGAATACGGTAGCGATACCCTGCCCCAGGCCAATACACATGGTCGCCAGGCCAAACTGTCTATCGTGTTGTTCCAGCAGGTTGATCAGTGTCGTACTGATTCGAGCGCCAGAACAGCCTAGTGGGTGCCCTAACGCAATCGCGCCGCCATGCAAATTGACTTTCTCATCGAGTTTATCCATCAGCCCCAGGTCATGAAGACAAGGCAGTGTCTGGGCGGCAAAGGCCTCGTTCAATTCGAAAATATCAATGTCACTGATGTTCAGACCTGCGCGTTTTAGCACCTGTTTTGATGCGGGTACAGGACCATAACCCATGGTGGCGGGATCACATCCCACCACCGCCATCGCTCTAATCCGGGCTCGCGGGGTTAAACCCAGTGCGCGGGCGTAAGATTCGCTCATAACCAGCAGCGCGGCAGCACCATCTGATAACGCCGATGACGATCCCGCCGTGACAGTGCCTTGCACCGGGTCGAATGCCGGTTTCAGCGCTGCCAGACTGGCAAGCGAGGTATCTGAACGAATCACTTCATCGACGTCAAAGGGGGTCAGTACCCCATGTGCATCGTGGCCCTGGGTAGCAACAATCTCATTTTTAAACCCACCTGACTGGGTTGCATGCCAGGCACGCTGATGTGAACGGGCGGCGAATTCATCTTGCATTTCACGGCTGATATGATGCATGTGCGCCAGCATTTCTGCGGTTAACCCCATGATTGCAGACGATTTAGCTACCGTGCGACATAGCCCGGGATGAAAATCAACCCCATGATTCATCGGGATGTGTCCCATGTGTTCCACCCCGCCGACCAGGCACGATCTGGCATCGCCGACCATAATGGCACGCGCCGCATCATGCAGTGCCTGCATTGACGATCCACATAAGCGATTAACCGTGGTGGCAGGGACGCTATGAGGAATTTCGGCCAGTAGCGCTGCATTGCGGGCAATGTTAAAGCCTTGTTCCCGTGTTTGCTGTACACAACCCCAGTAGATATCATCAAGTGCAGCAGCATCCAGCGCCGGGTTGCGGCGCAATAAAGTCTGCATCAGGTGTGCGGAGAGATCCTCTGCGCGAACGTGGCGGAAGGCACCGCCTTTGGAACGTCCCATCGGTGTGCGGACGGCATCAACAATAACGACATTTTCCATGGTCATCTCCTCACGCCATTTTTAGTGCGACAGCACCAATCGGTTCAACCGGTGGATACCAGTTTTCATTACGCTGCGCTTTGGTTTCCAGACCGGCAGGTAGCTGGTACAGCGCGCCCAGCAAGGAAAATTGTTTTGCCTGTGCGACGAATTTGGCGTTTCCCAACGTATCAAGGTAACGAAATGCTCCGCCCTGAAATGCAGGAAAGCCTAAACCGTAAACCAGGGCAATATCAGCTTCTGCCGGGCTGGCGATGATCCCCTCTTCCAGGCAACGGATGGCCTCGTTGACCAGCGGGATCATCATGCGGGCGACAATCTCTTCCGCGCTAAACGGGCGTTTGGGCTGGCTGACCGCATGCAACAGTGTCTCAACGGTGGGATCCACGTATTTTTGCATCCTTCCTTTTGAATCAGATTCCCAGCGCCAGAAACCACGTTGGTTTTTCTGCCCGAAGCGGTGTGCCTCGAAAAGCACATCAATGGCATCGCGATAGGTTTTTTTCATGCGTGTCGGGTAACCTTCCGCCATAACCGTTTGTGCATGATGGGCGGTATCAATACCGACCACATCCAACAGGCAGGCGGGCCCCATTGGCCAGCCGAACTGCTTTTCCATAACACTGTCTACCTGGTGGAAATCGGCGCCATCACGCAGTAAAAGACTGAAAGCGGCAAAGTAGGGGAACAATACACGATTCACAAAAAAGCCAGGGCAGTCGTTAACCACAATCGGCGTTTTACCCATTTTATGCGCCCAGGCGACCACGTGTGCCAGGGTACTGTCAGCCGTTTTTTCGCCACGAATGACTTCTACCAGCGGCATACGATGCACCGGATTAAAAAAATGCATGCCACAGAAATTTTCCGGGCGTTTTAATGCACGTGCTAATTGGCTGACCGGGATGGTCGAGGTATTTGAGGTCAAAATCGCATCCGGGCGAATATGCGCTTCGGTTTCGGCCAACACTGCGGCTTTCACGGCGGGATTTTCCACCACCGCTTCAACCACCACATCGGCACGTTCAAAGCCTGCGTATGTCAGGACCGGCTGAATGGTGGAGATAATCCTGGCCAGCGTTAATCCGTCAATTTTGCCACGTTCTAACTGGCCGTTTAATCGTTTTATAGCTTCATTCATCCCCTGCGCCAGCGATTTTTCATTGATATCTTTCATCATTACCGGCACCCCTTTCCAGGCGGACTGATAAGCGATCCCCCCTCCCATAATTCCGGCCCCTAATACGGCGGCTTGTTGTGGCGTTCCCGGATGGTGTATCTGTTTCTTTATCCGGTTTTTGACATACTGATCATTCAGAAAAATGCCGACCAGTGCGCGAGCCTGATCTGAACGGGCAAGAGGAACGAAAGCCTGTGTTTCCAGTTTCAATGCCTCATCACGTCCCAGGCCCGCAGCCGCTTCGATGGTTTTCAGCGCCGTCATGGGGGCCGGATAATGTTTCCCCGCCGTTTGCATTATTTGGCTCTTAGCCACGGTAAAACTCATGGCGGCTTCCCGCGGACTCAATTTTAGCGATAGCAACTTTGGCTGGCGGCGGCGTTGCCAGCTTGATGGATCGGCAATCGCTGCTCGTAGCATGGTCAGTGCGGCATCGTGCAGTTGCTCCGGTGCTATCACCGCATCGATCAGACCTAGCGCCAGCGCATACGGTGCATCAAGTTCCTTTCCTGCCGCAATGATCTCGATGGCATTATCGGCGCCAATTAACCGTGGCAGTCGTACTGTACCGCCAAATCCCGGCATGATGCCCAGTTTGGTTTCCGGCAGGCCGATGCGCGCAGTGGGAGTGGCAATTCGGTAGTCGGTAGCCAGTACACACTCACATCCGCCACCGAGCGCATAGCCATTGATGGCGGCAAGGGTGGGGACTGGCAGGTCTTCCAGACGATTAAAAACCCGGTTAGCAAACGCCAACCATTGCGTCAGCTTGTCGGCTGAGGCGGTGAACAGTGATAAAAATTCGGTAATATCCGCACCAACAATAAACGCCGGTTTACGTGAGATCAGCAGAAGCCCTTTTAGTGAGCGCTGTTGCTCAAGAATAGTCATGGCTTCGCCCAGTCTGATCACGGTTTGCGTATCCAACTTATTCACAGAGCCGGGTGCATCAAACGTCAGTTCGACGATGCCATCGTCCAGCCAACTGAGCGCAAGGGTGTCGCTTTGATAAAGCATGTCAGTCTCCTGAAACCGCGATAAAGTAATCTGGTCGTACCAGATGATGAAGTGTGAGATGAATGTTAATTATTTGCAAACAACTGCTCACTTATTTGCTAACAAGATCACAGGGGTGGCAAAACGGCATTGGCCGTTACGCTGTGGTAAGATGCGGACAGATTTCACGATAACGGAGGAGAGAAATGGATTCGCTGGTTACGCTATATAAAAATCATATCGCAACGTTGCAGCAGCGTGCACAGCAAGTACTGGCGCGTCACCAACTGGATGCCATGCTGATTCATTCCGGGGAATTACTGACCGTTTTTTTGGATGATCACAACTATCCCTTCAAGGTCAATCCGCACTTCAACGCGTGGATCCCTGTCACGCAAGTGCCGGGTTGTTGGTTATGGATCGATGGGGTGAGCAAACCCAAACTTTGGTTCTATTCGCCCATTGATTATTGGCACAACGTTGAACCGTTGCCGAACAGCTTCTGGACCGGGGACATTGACCTGGTTGCGTTGAGTCATGCCGGTGATATAGCGAAATTGTTGCCAACACCACGTCAGAATGTGGCGTACATTGGCCCTGAGCCACAACGCGCCAGCCAGTTAGGTATCGCCGCTGATCATGTTAATCCACAAGGCGTGATCGATTTTCTACATTACCATCGTTCTTACAAAACAGATTATGAACTGGCTTGCATGCGTGAAGCGCAACAACGTGCCGTGTTGGGGCATCGGGCGGCAAAAGACGCATTTGGCGCCGGCCTGAGCGAGTTCAGCATTAATCTTGCTTACCTGAATGCGACCGGCCATCGTGATATTGACGTACCTTATGACAATATCATTGCGCTTAATCAGCATGCTGCGGTACTGCATTACGCTAAATTTGATCATCAGGCGCCTGAAGAGAAGCGAAGCTTCCTGATTGATGCTGGCGCGGAATATCTTGGTTACGCCGCAGACGTGACGCGAACTTACGCAGCGCAGAGCGACAGCCTGTATGCACAAATGGTTAACGATCTCAACAGCGAACAACTGGCGTTGATGGCGACGTTAAAGGCGGGTGTCCGTTATACCGATTACCATGAACAGATGCATTATCGTATTGCCCGTTTGTTACTGAAATACGAACTGGTAAGCGGTTTGAGCGAAGAGGCCATGGTTAAAGAGAATATGACAGGCCCCTTTCTGCCACACGGGCTGGGGCATCCGCTTGGTTTGCAGGTTCATGATGTCGCGGGTTTTATGCAGGATGACCGCGGCACTCATTTGGCCGCGCCGCCGCAATATCCGTATCTGCGTTGTACCCGTGTGCTGGAACCGCGCATGGTGCTGACTATCGAGCCAGGTCTCTATTTTATTGAGTCATTACTGACGCCGTGGCGTAGCGGGAAGCATCGTCATCATTTTGACTGGCAAGGTATTGATGCGCTGAAACCCTATGGCGGTATTCGTATCGAAGATAACGTGGTTATCTGTGATGGCCATGTGGAGAACATGACACGTGATCTGCAACTTGACTGATGGATGCTTATGATATCCCGGCTGAGCCGGTGAGCATCAGCGAAGAAACGATTAAAAAAAGTCGCTTTATTACGCTATTGGCTCATACCGACGGTGTGGACGCGGCGCGTGCTTTTGTGCAACGAATAAAAGTAGAACATTATGCTGCACGTCATCATTGCTGGGCGTGGGTAGCCGGTGCTCCCAATGATTATCAACAGCTCGGTTTCTCTGATGATGGCGAACCTTCGGGTACCGCAGGAAAACCGATTCTGGCCCAGTTGATGGGCAATGAGATTGGTGAGATTACGGCTGTAGTCGTGCGCTATTACGGTGGTGTTCAGTTGGGAACCGGCGGTCTGGTGAAAGCCTATGGCGGCGGTGTCCAGCAGGTGCTCAGGCAATTAACCCGTCGACGAAAGGTACCAATGCGCGTTTTTCAGTTATCCTGCGATTATGCGCAACTGGGCGATATTGAACGTATGATTACACGTTTCGGTGGCCAACGGCTTAACAGCGAATATTTAGATGTTGTCTCGCTACGTTTAGCTTTGCCGCATGCGCATATTGCGGGGTTTGCGCAAAACCTGTCCGACTTTAGTCGCGGCATATTGCATCTTATCCCGTCAGAACAATAATTATTCTTTTCAGGTTAAGGAAACGGCTGAATGCATTTTCGTGCCATTACCCGCATCGTTGGTTTACTGGTCATTCTGTTCTCAGGAACGATGATTGTGCCCGGATTGGTGGTGTTAATTTATCGCGATGGTGCGGGGCGTGCATTCAGCCAAACGTTTTTTATGGCATTGCTCATTGGTTCGATATTGTGGTGGCCGAACCGTAAGCAGAAAACAGAACTGAAGCCGCGTGAGGGATTTTTGATCGTGGTACTGTTCTGGACGGTGTTGGGCAGTGTGGGAGCCATGCCGTTTATGTTTTCCGAGCACCCTAACCTGTCAGTGACCGATGCCTTTTTTGAGTCATTCTCAGGGCTGACAACGACCGGTGCGACAACGCTTGTAGGGCTTGATACGTTGCCCAAAGCGATCCTTTTTTATCGCCAGATGCTGCAATGGCTTGGCGGCATGGGGATTATTGTGTTAGCAGTAGCAATTTTGCCTATCCTCGGTGTTGGGGGAATGCAACTCTACCGTGCGGAGATGCCCGGCCCGTTAAAAGATAATAAAATGCGCCCCCGTATTGCGGAAACCGCGAAAACATTATGGCTGATCTATGTTTTGCTGACAGTTATTTGCGCGCTCGCGCTGTGGCTGGCGGGCATGCCATTATTCGATGCTATTGGTCACAGTTTTTCCACCATCGCCATTGGGGGCTTTTCAACCCATGACGCCAGTATCGGTTACTTCAACAGTCCGACGATCAATTCGATTATTGCTGTATTCTTGCTGATCTCTGGTTGTAACTACGGGTTGCATTTTTCACTACTAAGTGGACGGAGCCTTCGTGTTTACTGGCGTGATCCGGAATTTCGCATGTTTATCGGTGTACAATTTACGCTGGTGATCATTTGTACCATTGTGTTGTGGTTTTACCATGTCTATTCGAGCAGTTTGCAAACCATTAATCAGGCCTTTTTTCAGGTCGTTTCGATGGCGACAACCGCCGGTTTCACTACGGACAGTATCGCCCACTGGCCGCTTTTTTTGCCGATTCTTTTGTTGTGTTCTGCTTTCATTGGCGGCTGCGCCGGGTCAACCGGCGGTGGCCTCAAGGTGATTCGTATTCTATTGTTGTTTAAGCAAGGTTCACGCGAGCTAAAACGGTTGGTTCACCCCAATGCGGTTTATACCATCAAGCTCGGCTCTCGCGCCTTACCAGAACGTATTCTTGAGGCTGTCTGGGGTTTTTTTTCCGCTTATGCGCTGGTTTTTCTGCTCAGTATGTTGGCGATTATCGCAACGGGGGTTGATGAATTTTCTGCATTTGCTGCTATAGCCGCTACGCTTAATAACCTTGGTCCAGGACTGGGAGTGGTGGCTGATAATTTCGCATCAATGAATGATGTGGCCAAATGGATTTTAATCTCGACGATGCTATTTGGTCGTCTTGAAGTCTTCACGCTATTGGTGCTGTTTACCCCAACATTCTGGCGTGAATGAGCCTGAGAAGAGTAAATGATACATGAAAACGCTTATCCTTTTTTCCAGCCGTGATGGCCAAACACGGGAAATTGCTTCTTACATCGCCAGTGTGCTCAAAGAGGGGATGGAATGCGATGTCTTTAATATTTTGCGCGTAGAGAATATTGTCTGGTCACAATATGACCGGGTATTAATTGGCGCATCCATTCGCTATGGGCATTTTCATCCAGCAGTGACGAAATTTATTAAGCATCATCTGTATGAACTGCAACAGCGTACCAGTGGTTTCTTTTCTGTTAATCTCACCGCACGTAAAGCAGAGAAACGAATGCCACAAACCAACGCATATACACGTAAGTTTTTGCTGCGATCGCCCTGGCAGCCGAATTGTTGCGCTGTATTCGCGGGTGCATTGCGCTATCCACGTTATCCGTGGTTTGATCGCATAATGATTCAGCTGATTATGCGAATGACCGGCGGAGAAACCGATCCAGCCAAAGAAGTGGAATATACGGATTGGGCTAAGGTGAAGCGTTTTGCTAACGAATTTGCTCAATTATCGGGCAAATCACAGTAAAAAAAATACCGTTTGGCGAAAATAAATACGAACAGGTGTTTTTTTGTAAGAAACACTTGTCAGCCGGCGGGAACCCCCTATAATGCGCCCCCACTGACCCGGGATAACCGGTCAGCGGAGGTCACACTCCGGCGGGGCTTCAGGAAATAAATACTTGACTGGCCCGGAGGAAAGCGTAA
>JAATFO010000116.1 GCA_015655145.1 Enterobacterales bacterium
ACCATGCAGACGCAGTGTTCCCCCCAGCGTGTTAGCGGCATCCGGAAAGCTGACGCCAACCTGGCCGTTTGCTGTTTGCGCCAGGGCACGATGCAACTTAGCAAAAAGGGCATCCAGCAATTGCTGTGCGGTGAACTCAGGATCGGCCAGTACGCGAACCTCAAGGTAGTGATCCATCCGGCCCCCTATTCGCCTTTCTCACCAAAAACACCACCACGGATCAGCGTCGCTATCACATAATGTTGCTGCTCAGGCGCCGGAACAGTGCCTTTTACGATCCAGTTATCCAGTAAGGTATAAAAATCCATTTTCTGTTTTGGCTGGCGATAAGCCATGCCACGGCTGGTTACCGAGCCATAGGGCTCAACGGCGATTGGTCCCAACGCCAGCTCTGCGGCATCCGGATACCAGTCATCAATGGTGCGCAACGCATTACCGATTTTCTGTGCGTGCAGCGCGGCAATCCCGGCGACCTGATAGAGTATTTTACTCTTCTTATTTTTGCTGTTGTCGTCCAGCACCAGTTCCTGGGAAGGGAAAACTTCCTGACCTGCCCCTAAACGAACAAACGCCTCAATGCTGAAAAAAGCCGAGCCGGTGCCGGATAAACCGCGCTCTATCGCCTGGGCCAGTAACGCCAGATCACCCTGCGGCTGGCTAAACTGGCGCAAGCTGAATGCATCACCGGCAAATTCCCAGGTCTTTCCTTCATGGGTAATGTGAATCTCCAGCGCTTCCGCGCCCAGCCGGTTACGCCACAAAAACCGGCCATTCGCCAGGTTCTCGGCGTAGCGTGCCGCCAGTAGCGCAAAGCTGTGTTCAGCGATGTAGTGATCAATCACCCGGCTTAACTCGGCCTGATAATCCTGATCGTTACACACCGCAGGCGTGGACAAATTCCCCAGCACCCGCAGTGTAAAACTGACTTTTAACGTATCAGCATCAAAAGGCAACGCCGCCACATCCACCCGTTGCAGGTTCGCTTTTTGGATCTCCGCGTTTAGTTTTGCCGGGTCGCTGGCCAGCGCAATTTTAAGCCGATTGGAAATGGTACCGCGTACCGCTTTATCTTTTATTTCAATTGGATGCCAATCCTGTGTATTGCCGCGGCTGTTCCAGTTACCGGCGAACATCACGGCATCGGAGTTAGATAATTTCCGTTCAAATGCTAATACAGATGCGGTTTTAATGCTGGTTTTAGCCATTGTTCTACCCCTTGTCCTTATTCATCATTGTCGTTAAATTCGTAGGTTTCTGATACGGCTGGAACCTGGCTGCGACAGAAATAACCGCCATCGTGAGAGTCATAACGCCAAAGCACCGAGCGGATATCATCAATCCGGTGCGCGCCACGCCATTCCCCCACGCTATAGATTGATTCAACAAAACAAAATGGCGTATGGCGATCGCGGGTTTTTTCCACCTGTCCGCCCTCATAGCAGGGGGAAATAGCACGATACCCGGTCGCCAGCGGCACTAAATAACCCGATCCCGGTTTGGGGATATACTCCCAGTGCACCGATTGGCTCTCCTCACTGATCACCTCACTCGCCTTCATTTTGATGGCACAGAAATCAAGCCAGGCATCGATCATTTCTGCCTGTGGATTAGCCTCTTTTAGCGCGTTAAAATGCGCGGTTAATAATTCATGCCGATCCAGTAATACATAGCCCGGCAACAGGCGTCGCATCAGGGAACGGGTTTGTGCTTGATCCTCGGGGAAAGCGCAGACATTAATCTGGCGGATATCGACAATCGTTCCGCCCGCGAGTTTCTGATTGACGCAAACAGCCGCCAAATGCTGCGCCAGCGCTTGATTGCCGTGCTCGCCGTCGGCAATCAAGCCGTCGCATTCCAGCAATAAAGAAACCGTCATATGCATCCGGCCTTCTTCATTAAAGGCGGCGGTCTTCGCTTCTTTGGTTAGCGGGTTACGCGTTAAGGCAAAGGTGCGATCCCAGCCGGACGGGTAAGCATGGAGTTGTTGTTGATGGCACACCACGCCGCACCCGGTCAGGGTCAGGTTATGGCTTTGCTGTAACTGACGCGAAAGCGCGTGGCTATAACCTAAAAAGTGGCTGATGGCCGGAAAGCCGTAAGTCAGCCCGGCGATGGCATTCGCATTCTCAACCCGGATATGGCGCAGAATAATCAGTGAACTCATTTTACCTCCTCCGCCAGACCCTGCTCAAATTCCCGCATCCGTCGCCGGAACAGTTCTGCCGTTGCCCATTCCCGCAGTTCGACCGCACCGAATGTCAATTGATCCGAATCCAGTTGCCGGTTTAGCCAAAAACCAAAATCGCGGGCGACCTCTTTTTTCCAGTCGCCGCCTTCACGCGCAAATTTGAAGGCTTCATCCGTCTGACTGCGATAAGGATCGAGCCATAATTGCTGCGCGGGTTTTAATGCACACGACGGGCTGCTCCAGCCCGCCGTCATATTCTGGATCACACTGACGTAGTTAAACAGAATATCAATAATTTCATCGGTATAGGCCAGGCGCTGGTTGCGTATATCTGCATTATTCGCTACGTGTTTAACACTCAGTAAAAATTGCTGCATCTGACGCACCGCCGGGCGCGCCAGATAACTGAATTCGAGATGATCGCTAAAAATGGACTGATGTGTTTGCGGCGGCTTCGCAATGCTTTTCCACGCCGGAGGCGCGCATGGCAGCAAAAACGATTTCCCCACCCGCGCATTATTGAGAAAGGAGATATTTTGCGGTTTCGTCCCGCCCATATTTTGTACCGCCAGATGGGGGTAAACGGTGTAAACGTCGTCATGCCAGTGGTTATTCTTGCGTGCCTCGCGCACCGCCTTTGCTTCCTCGCTAAACCGTGAGGCGTTAATCCGCTGATATAACGCCTGGGCCAGCGAGGAGGAATACAGCGGGCTTAATAGGTGGTATTGATCTTTTGCGATGGGGAAATAAATCTGTTTGGCCAGTTTATGCGAACTGGGGTTTTCATCGGTCAGGACCTGTTTAAAACCGGCAACCCAGTGCGCCAGTTGCGATTCATTGTCCGCCAGTGGCGCCAGCGACGAATAATCATCCCGTTGCAGTGCCGCCACCAGCGAGTCACCCTGATGTTCTGTTTGCAGTAACCTGGCCACATCCAGTGCCGCCGCGTTGCCCACGGCGTCAATGGCTGGATGAGGCAAACTGGCGGTAGAGAGATACTCAGCGGCATTTTCGGCACGCGAGCTACTAAAAACACTGCTGCCGCGCGCATCACTGTGGGTGAATTTCAGCGCATGGGTGACCAGCCGGATTTGTCCGGCACGGCTGGCCGCATCCGTCAGCCAACTGGCTACCTGATAGCGAGCTTCGATATCCTGCCGTGCTTGCGCCAGCCTCTGCGCTTCGCTGGCATCCGCACTGTCTTGCCGCCCGGCTTCTTTGTCCAGCGCCTCAAGTTTTAGTTGCTTGCGTTTGCCGATATACGCCACGATAAAGGACGTTAAACCTGCATCATCCATTAGTAACTCCTTGATGAAAAATCAGTCGGGCACAGCATCCCGCCAAGTGAAATGGTTAGCGCGGAAGCGAATTGTGATAAATCGTTAAAGAAAAAACGGCGAATTGCTGCTGATTTCTCGCCTGCCGCGATTCATCATGTACCTGCAGAATTCCAGGTTTCGTGCCAAAAACGAGCGCCATCACAATTAAAATGGCAAACAGCATTTTTTTATACCGAGAGTTATCCATTGCCCGCCTCGTTATCTGTTCGGTTAATGGGTGGCATCTTATGCCTTCGGCTTAAGAATGTAAACATCCTATGTATTGATATCAGTAAATTTCGCTCCTATTAAGCTGGTTTTTCACCACGGCTTAGCCTAAGATGCAAAAACTACTGAACAAGTAGCTCAGAAGTATGTATTGATATCAATCAGTTACTGCCGTACAGGCAGCGGTGCGCTCAATTGAGCGCACCAAATACCCCCAGAAAAGGATGCCAGTTCCAGGGCTCGTACTTCGCGTCACCCTCGTGAACAGGCAAGGATATTTCTCCGAAACGCCAGCTCACCGTGATCAGTTCCCAGTCCATTTGTTCCGCAAGCTGCAGGTAACGCGTTTGATAATCGGTGTCCAGCCACTGACTGACGCTGTCGGCTACGGTCAGAGAGACGGCCTTAAACACATAGCTCTCTTTGCTGCCACTGGCTCCACTATCCGGCATGTGGAAACGCGGTTGATCGCCCACTTCGGCAATCAACAGGTAATGCAGTTCCTCAGGGCATGACTGGCGAAACGGTTTCCGCCGTTGTAATTCACCGCACCAGGTCGCCTGCTTTTGCCACCATAACCCGGCGTAATCGTTGTCTACAGAACCCTTAATGCCTTGCAAGTCGCGGCGCAAGGCATCATGTTCGAAATCCACCAGGTTGGTTTTCGGCTCAAGCCGAACCCGCTCACGGATGCGTGGGATGGCGTTGATACTCTGGTATTGGTCATCGGTCAACAACGCCGCCAAATCATGGTCGGCCAGGCGGTTTTGTGATGATTCAAACCCCGGGTGACAATACGCGACGCTGCATTCGCGCAGGGCCTTAATGTTTTTGCGCAGAATATACACATTGGCGCTGTCTGCTGGTTGTTGACGGTGGCGCTGAACCCGGCCGGCAAGCTGAATCAGCGAACGCATCGAACTGGGTTCGGCAATGGCCCAGTCATAATCGTGATCACGCCCCACTTCCGCGACTGAGGTGGCTAACACCACAAACATATGATGACGTTCCGGGTAATGCGCCAGCGCATGGCGGATTTCGTCAATCTGCCACAGCGCCTCGGGATGATAACGGTTTAGCGTGTGATCCAGCCGTTGTTCAATATATGAGCGCATCGCCAGCGGGTGCTGGCTATGGTAAACGCAATAGTGAATACGGCAATCATCCGGAGAATCACGCATCAGTAAATTCTGGGCCAGCGCCACCAGCGGATTGATATTCGCCATGCGAATCAACCCCAGTGATACCGTTTTACCTGAGGCATGGCGCTGGTGATGTGACTGATGCAGTGTCCATATCGACTGGTAACAGGTTTCCGCCATTCCGCTAATCACCTCATGCCGTTGTGGGCTGGCAACGGTCACGGGAACCAGCTCGGCCCGGCGCAACACCGGCGCTTTTTTCAGCTCATCTATCCGCGCGCTAACAAACGCCTGATGGGCCTCTTTGAAGGTTTTCCCACTGGTATGATCGCTTTGCCGGGCATCGTATTCATCAAACCATGCACAACAGATATTGACCGGCTGACCGGGTTTGCCACAAGCCTGCTGGTACCCGGCACGCCCGCTGCGGTAGGCAAGAAACAGCGCTTCAACCAGCGCTGGCGGCAGGGTGGCGGAAGAGAGCAGTACCCGCGATCCCAACATACCCGCCCAGTTCACCAGCCGACACAACGCCGGTAAATCAGTGCAGTCAAAATCATCCGGCTCATCCAGCACCAGATCAGACGTTAACAGACGTAGCATCGGGGCAATTTGTTTGCCGCCACGCAGCCCTTCGGTTGCGGGCATCAGATGATCAATGGTGGTGACTAACACCGGTGCGCTAAGCAGTTTATGCAACAAGGGGGTCTTTTTTAACCAGGCGCTCAGGCGACCATCATCCAGACTACCGTCATAACTGACATATTGATGTTCAGAGAACAAGGCGTCGCCCGATGCACTGCCAGCACTGTCAGGTTGTGCGCTGTCATGATCCAGTTGATGTAACTGTGTTACCGCCTGCGAACCGATCAACACCGCCAGATCGTCATCCTGCAGGGTTAAGGTTTCCCGCAACGCATCCCCGGTTTGCAATGTCAGTGTCCGCAACCCCAGCGCAATGGAAAAACGGCATCCCTGCTTTTCTTCCGCCAGTCCGTACATAATCCGGGCATTAGCAAAGGTTTTGCCGCAGCCGGTGGAGGCCATATTGATGCCGAAAAATCCCTGCGCCAGTGAGCGTTCCCGCACGGCGCAAGCCACATCAAAGGCGCGATCTTGCCAGCGGTACTTCTCCACTGAACTGCGTTGTTTAAACCCCTTGTGGCGAGTGATGGCCGGCAATGTTTTCCTGATTTGAGGCAAACTGCGACCGAGCAGGAAGGCATTTTGGCTGACGCCAATACAATGTTCGTCCAGCCGCTGTTTATATTGCCGGGTGTCGCGGTCGGTATTCGCCCAGGCGCCATAATCACTATCCTGCCATCCCGCGGTCGGCGGTAAAGAAGAGTAATGGTGATCCGCCAGCATTAACACCAGCCGGGCAAGATGCGCGGTAAAATGCTGATTCAGGAGACCGTAATGAGTCAGCGAAGGCAATTGCAACGCCCGCGCAGCAAAGGTGCGGGCTTTATTGCGCCACACGCGGCTGCGGATCGGGGTGCCATGGGGAAAATGCCAGACGGCATGCTTATCCGCCTCGCTCCACTCTGCGCTACCGCCCTGGTTGGTGGAGTTCCATGATGCGGTGAGTTCATCGGTGAGCCAGACATCAATATAGGCCAGTTGCGGCGGCGGGCCTTTCATGAATGAGGCCTTTTTTGCCGGATAAACCGGCAAACGGTGATGGGACACAATCAACCAGGCCACCATCATCGCCAGCGGTGGTAATGCTTTAAAGGGATTAACGAAAGGATCAAGGCTGTCTTTGTTCAGCCGCTCAAGCAGTTGCGTTTCATCTGCAGCGGTTACCTGACTGAGTGCGCGCAACCAGGTGTTATCATCACCAGTACCAACCCATGCCTGGAATAAACGTAACGAGACCCACTCATGCCGGTAGGGTTGCCAGCCTTTGCCTTTGCCGCCTAATCCTGCCTGGAAAAGAGCGTTTGCTTTGCCGAAATCATGGAACAGCCCGGCGATGGCCGCCAGTATGCTGACCGAAGCAATACTGTGCCAGTGGTTCTCATCGTCGCTTCTGAGGATGTCACGTTCAGTGGTATTGGTCGGGACAGCGCCCTGGGCGTTAAAGCGACGTAAATTGCCGACGATCCACAATAATTCCGTCTGACTGGCGCTTTTAATCCAGTGACAGGCAACGGCCGTATTGCGCCTGGCCGTTTTACGCAGCAACTTGCGCAGGGTGTTTAATCCTTCCTGAGTGATGGCTGTTTGCCAGGTCCGTTCTCCTTTGCGTTCGGCGAATTGATCCAGCACGCGGCGCGTTTCAGTCAGTGCCTGTTTATTACATTGTGCAACCAGCAGGATATTCATCGCCCGACCTGACTTAATTGGCCGGCAACGGTTTGTAATGACGTAATCATGATATCCAGCGCTTCCGCTTGCTGAAATCGCCCCAGGCAACGTTCCCTGAATTCCTGCTCATCTTCCCCCTCCATCGCGGCAATAAATGCCTGAGGAAGGATCACCGCATCTTTAATTAAGTCCGCCACATCGAAGACCAGACCGCCACGGCGGGTTTTGCCATGCAAGACAGCCAGTCCGTGCGGTAAACCAATCACCCATGTCGCCACCGCGGCCAATCCGTAAGTGAGGTAATTACCATGATCGAGAAAACGATTCGCCAGGTCCACCCCGCCACCTCGTTTGGCACGGGCGAAATCGCCATAACTCACGGCACTGGCGGCCAGTTTATACAGCGCCTTCGTCATCACCGCTTCATGTGCCAGCAAGTCATTACTGTTGTGGCAATTCACCAGATCTTGTTCATAACGCGACAATAACGGCAATAACTGGCTCTCATCCAGCCTGAACAGTGGCTCACGTTGCATCCCGGCGCTCAACCAGTGCTGGCGGATTTGTGCGATTCGCACCTTCTGAAAAGCAATCGCCGCCGAAAGCCGTTTTTCATCATCGAACCAGAAACTGACCCAATGTTGTAAATATTCGGTCGGACGGTATTCGCTTTGCGGCGTCAGCCAGGAAATATCCACTTCAACATCATTGGCGGCAAATAATGGCGTACCGCCACCGCCACAAAAACCGATCATTACGCCAGCCCGGGCGAATTCACGCATGGCCGCCTGCGTCACCGAGGTACCGGTTCCCAGCATAATCACGCTGGTATTGGCAATGGGGATATTCCAGTAGAGCGATTGTTTCCCTTCATCAGTCACATATTCCACCCGCCCGCCATTCACTAAGACCCGGCAATACTGTAAATAATAAATATTGGCACGTTTTGAATGCAGAATGGTTTTTAAATCGGCTGGGCGTAACACATTATCCATAAGCATTCATCCTGAGAAAAAGAAAAGAAAGGCAAATCCTGGTCACTGCTTATCTTGCTATCGGATTGAGTTGTTCACCAGAATCACTTATGCATTAAGCACATCATGGCTCACGCACTTACCACTTTTCTGCAAGTTAACATCTTCTGAGTACAATAATTTATTAATTTAATTTATTTATCATTGTTTACTCAAGAGAATATTGGCCCTGATCAAAAATTTATCTGTAACAACAGGATTTCGCCGGTCTGTGAGGGGAAATAAAGGGTGGTGGCGTATGCAGGGGACAACGAGGATTAACTGGCAGGGAACAATCTGACTGATACCGGTATCAGTACTGCTTTTTGTACCCTTTTTTTTAGTCTGATTTAAAGGTGTTATTTTTCAATATGTTAAAAACAGTCGCAAAAAAAGGGTTTTCTCGTCAATAATGTCATTGTTAGCTTAAAAACAATCAGTTAGATTGCTAATGCAACAGTTCACTGCCGCACAGGCAGCTTAGAAGAGCTATGTATGCAGCTACACCATCTACCTTACGTTCACTGCCGCACAGGCAGCTTAGAAGCGCCTATTGCAACTTGTTTTCAATGCCGGGACGTTCACTGCCGCACAGGCAGCTTAGAAGTACAGCAGCAAAAAAGCCGCAGTAGCCGCTATGTTCACTGCCGCACAGGCAGCTTAGAAGGATATTCGGCGGCGGCGTACTGCGGGAAACGGGTTCACTGCCGCACAGGCAGCTTAGAAGAAGAAAAAACATCCTGAACAAAGTTCGCCCCAGTTCACTGCCGCACAG
>JAATFO010000146.1 GCA_015655145.1 Enterobacterales bacterium
CACCACGCGGGACAATGCGCCGGATTCGTTTTCCAGCAATACCGATAAAATACGCCGCATAATTATGTCCTCTCCGTTTTGCTTAACCACATTTCATCCATTCCACCTCCGCGAATGTGCATCGGATAAACGTGCTCCGAGCCATCAACCGCCACATCGACGAATACCAGCCGTCCTTTAGCCAATTCCGCCAGCGCCAGCGCCAGTTTGGCTTCCAGTTCATCAGGGTGGTTGATAGCGATGCCAACGTGACCGTATGCTTCCGCCAGGCGCACAAAATCCGGCAACGATTCCATATATGATTGTGAATGGCGACCAGAATAGATCATATCCTGCCACTGTTTCACCATGCCGAGATAACGGTTGTTCAGGTTAAGCACCAACACCGGCAAATCATATTGCAGTGCCGTGGAGAGTTCCTGAATATTCATCTGAATACTGCCATCGCCCGTGACACACACCACGGTTTCTTGCGGCAATGCCAGTTTCACGCCCAATGCCGCCGGTAAGCCAAATCCCATGGTGCCGAGGCCACCAGAGTTGATCCAGTGACGCGGTTTATCAAAGGGATAGTAGAGCGCGGCAAACATTTGATGCTGACCGACATCCGAAGCGACATAAGCATCCCCGTTGGTCAGACGCCAGAGGGTTTCAATAGCCGCCTGCGGTTTAATCTTCACATTGTGGCGATCAAACTCAAGACATTTACGCGCGCGCCAGACATCAATGTTCTGCCACCAGTCGCGTAAGCTGTCAAACTGCTGTTTGCTGTCGCTCTGACTCAACAACTCAAGCATCTGTTGCAGTACCTGCTTCGCATCACCAACAATCGGCACATCAGCCGCTACCGTTTTTGAGATTGATGTTGGATCAATATCGATATGCAATACCGTGGCATGCGGGCAATATTTCGCCAAATTATTGGTCGTGCGGTCATCGAAACGTACCCCGACCGCAAAGATGACATCTGAATGGTGCATCGTCATATTGGCTTCATAGGTGCCATGCATGCCCAGCATGCCGAGACACTGCCGGTGCGTGCCGGGAAACGCGCCCAACCCCATCAACGAGGTGGTTACCGGCAGATTCAGTTTTTCCGCCAGTTGTCGCAGTTCATCATGGCATTCCGCGGTAATCACGCCACCACCGGCATAAATCACCGGTTTTTCCGCCGCCAGCAATACCTGTAACGCCCGTTTGATCTGCCCTTTATGCCCTTGTGTCGTCGGATTATAGGATCGCATGCTCACGGAGTCAGGCCAGGCATAGGTGTGTTTATCTGCCGAATTAAGAATATCTTTCGGTAAATCAACCACTACCGGACCAGGTCGACCAGAAGATGCCAGCCAGAAAGCTTTCTTCAATACCGTGGGAATATCGACGGCTTGCTTCACCAGAAAACTGTGTTTGACCACCGGGCGAGAGATCCCCACCATGTCACATTCCTGAAAAGCATCATAACCAATGAGCGATGAGGCAACCTGCCCGGACAGCACCACCAAAGGAATTGAATCCATATAGGCGGTGGCAATACCGGTAATCGCATTGGTTGCGCCAGGACCTGAAGTCACCAACACCACGCCCACATCCCCCGTGGCACGCGCGTAACCGTCCGCCATATGCACCGCACCCTGTTCATGGCGTACCAGCACATGGTCAATACCCCCCACCGTTTGTAGCGCGTCATAGATATCCAGAACTGCGCCTCCCGGATAACCGAATACATGTTTTACGCCCTGATCGATCAATGACCGAACAACCATCTCGGCTCCTGATAACATCTCCATTTTCGCCTCCAGGCTTTACGTTTTGCTCCTACTGATCTGCCTGCTGACGACGATACGCCGGGCAACAACGACATCACACAAACAGTGCCAGAAGAAATCAAATTTTCGTGTTTTATGTTCAGATTTTGGAAATCACTTCCAAAATCAAGGTACAGGGTCGAAACGCCCTTGCTGATTTTTTTTACATTGTATTGGGTCGATTACCATAACCGCAGAAAAGTTGGCAGGCAAACCCCAAAATTCACTGCCGTTTATTCCGCCAAATTAAAGCCGCTGGACGACAGCAATCCAATGCGGCAATTCCACTGAGGGAATAAACAAACAATAGTGATTTGTGCTGCCAGAAGAAGTGACCATGATATAATTTCAATATTATGCATTTTGATAATGGAAAATCAGCAACACCAGTCGTTCAATACATGCCCGTTTTTTAGTGATAAATGCTGTTAAATAACGTTATTTACTATAAAACACCGACAACGCCTTTTTTCGCCACCCGGAACCATGAGTACATCGCATTATTTTTTTATTTTCATACAGTTAATGCTTAAAGAAGCACATCAACCCGTCGTATGCACCAAACTATGTTGTGTCACTCAGCCACGCAATGGCCGCTTACTTGGTCAGAGGCCGTCGCCACAGAATATTTTACTTAATCGTGCCTCTGGCGGAGATCTTGTTCATCCCTACTTAGGGTTGACATTCTTCGGTGATTCAAGTACCAATATAGCAGCACACAATTTTATTAAGGTTTGATTCAATGATTCGTTCCACTCACCTACTCGGACTACTACTAAACGCACTCTGTTTGCGCGGTGGTCGTGTGGGCGGAATCAATTACTGATTCAGGCTTACAGAACGAAAAAAACCCGCGCCTGGCGCGGGTTTTTTTATGCTCGTTGCTAAGGCGAGTCGCTTAACGCCCTAATTTGTAAGGATGGATACAATGAGCCAACCCGTCATTATTTTCGATACCACGCTGCGTGATGGTGAACAGGCCTTACAGGCCAGCCTGAGTGTGAAAGAAAAACTGCAAATCGCTCTGGCGCTGGAACGGATGCGTATTGATGTGATGGAAGTGGGCTTTCCGGTTTCTTCCCCGGGTGATTTTGAATCCGTTCAAACCATTGCCCGCACCATAAAAAACAGCCGGGTTTGTGGTCTGGCGCGCTGTGTGGAAAAAGATATCGACGCTGCTTATGAGGCGTTACGTGTTGCGGAGGCTTATCGCATCCATACTTTTCTGGCCACCTCGCCCATGCACATTGCCACCAAATTACGCAGCACATTGCCTGATGTGATTGAGCGCGCGGTACGCATGGTGAAACGAGCACGCAATTATACCGACGATGTCGAATTTTCCTGCGAAGATGGTGGCCGCACGCCCATCGACGATTTGTGTCGCGTGGTGGAAGCGACGATAAACGCCGGGGCGACAACCATCAACATCCCGGACACGGTGGGATATACCCTGCCGCATGAATACAGCAACATTATCGCGGCGTTGATCAACCGCGTACCGAATATTGACCAGGCTGTCCTTTCGGTGCATACCCATGATGATTTAGGTATGGCGGTCGGCAATGCTATCGCGGCGGTACAAGCCGGTGCGCGGCAGGTAGAAGGCACACTGAATGGTCTGGGCGAACGTGCAGGCAACTGTGCACTGGAAGAAGTGATCATGGCCATTAAAACCCGCAGTCAAATGATGCAGGTCCATACCCGGGTTAATCACCAGGAACTGTACAGGACCAGCCAGATCGTCAGTCAGATTTGCAACATGCCGATTCCAGCGAACAAAGCGGTCGTGGGTTCAAATGCCTTCGCCCATTCTTCCGGCATCCATCAGGATGGTGTATTAAAAAACCGCGAAAACTACGAAATCATGACGCCGGAATCTATTGGCCTGAACCCGGTACAACTGAACTTGACCTCTCGCTCTGGCCGTGCCGCAGTGAAACACCGGATGGAAGAGATGGGCTACAAAGACAGTGATTACAGTCTGGATGCCCTGTATGACGCCTTTCTGAAACTGGCGGATAAAAAAGGCCAGGTATTTGATTATGATCTGGAAGCGCTGGCGTTCATCAATAAACAAAACGAAGAACCGGAATATTTCCGCCTGGAAGACTTCAACGTACAATCAGGCTCCAGCATAATGGCCACCGCGTCAGTAAAACTGGGCTGTGGTGAAGAAAGCAAAGCAGAAGCGGCGACCGGCAATGGCCCGGTGGATGCAGTCTACCAGGCGATTAATCGTATTACCGACTTTGACACCCGTCTGATGAAGTATCAATTGACCGCCAAAGGTCACGGCAAAGACGCCCTGGGCCAGGTAGATATCGTGGTAAATTACAAAGAGCGTAAATTCCACGGCGTCGGCCTGGCCACCGATATCGTTGAATCCTCGGCGAAAGCGATGATCAATGCGCTGAACAACATCTGGCGCGCCAAACAAGTTGAACAAGAATTACAGCGTAAATTTAAGCATAAAGATCAAAAGGAAACGGTGTGAACATGTCTAAAAATTATCATATCGCCGTGTTGCCCGGCGACGGTATTGGTCCGGAAGTGATGGCGCAAGCCGCAAAAGTTCTGGATGCCATCCGCAGCCGCTTCGCTCTGTCTGTTACCACCAGCGAATATGATATCGGCGGTGTTGCGATTAATCGCCATGGTCAACCACTGCCGCCCGAGACGGTGGCGGGATGTGAACACGCCGACGCAATTTTATTCGGTTCCGTTGGCGGGCCTGAATGGGAGCATTTACCGCCCGCGCAGCAACCGGAACGCGGGGCGTTACTGCCGCTGCGCAAGCATTTCAAACTGTTCAGCAACTTGCGTCCGGCCAGACTGTATAAAGGCCTTGAAGCTTTTTGCCCATTACGGCGCGATATTGCCGACAAAGGTTTTGACATTCTGTGTGTGCGTGAACTGACCGGCGGCATTTATTTCGGTCAGCCCAAGGGCCGCGAAGGCAATGGTATGCACGAACGCGCTTTTGACACCGAAGTCTACCATCGTTTCGAAATCGAACGTATTGCGCGTATCGCTTTTGAGTCCGCTCGCAAACGGCGACATCATGTCACCTCGATTGATAAAGCCAACGTACTGCAAACCTCCGTGATGTGGCGCGAAATCGTCAGCGAAATAGCCACCGATTATCCGGATGTACAACTGAATCATATGTACATTGATAACGCCACCATGCAGTTGATTAAAGATCCTGCGCAGTTCGATGTCCTGCTTTGCTCCAACTTGTTCGGCGACATCCTGTCGGATGAGTGCGCGATGATTACCGGCTCCATGGGCATGTTGCCTTCTGCCAGCCTGAACGAACAAGGTTTTGGTCTGTATGAACCGGCAGGAGGATCGGCGCCGGATATCGCAGGTAAAAACATTGCAAATCCGGTGGCGCAAATTCTGTCATTATCATTGCTTCTGCGTTACAGCCTTGATGCCGAAGAGGCCGCCGAGGCTATCGAGCACGCCATTAATCGTGCGCTGGAAGAAGGCTACCGTACCCGTGATTTAGCAGGGAATGGGCCGGCCGTCAGTACCGATGAAATGGGTTCAATCATTGCCCGGTTTATTGTCGAGAGAAAATAAACATGAGTGCGACATTGTACGAAAAGTTATTTGATGCCCATGTCGTCCACGAAGCGCCGAATGAAACACCGCTGCTGTATATAGACCGACATTTGGTGCATGAAGTCACCTCGCCACAGGCGTTTGATGGCCTGCGCGCACACGGCCGTCAGGTACGGCAGCCCTCGAAAACGTTCGCTACCATGGATCATAACGTCTCAACGCAGAGCAAAGATATCAATGCATCGGGCGAGATGGCACGCATTCAAATGCAGGAACTGATTAAAAACTGCGCCGCATTCGGTGTCCGATTGTATGACCTGAACCATCCGTTTCAGGGCATTGTCCATGTCATGGGCCCCGAACAAGGCCTCTCATTACCGGGAACGACCATCGTTTGCGGCGATTCGCATACGGCAACCCACGGCGCCTTTGGGGCACTGGCATTTGGCATTGGCACGTCTGAAGTGGAACATGTTTTAGCCACGCAAACCCTGAAGCAAGGCCGGGCGAAAACCATGAAAATCGAGGTATTCGGCAACGTCGCTCCCGGAATTACCGCCAAAGATATTGTGCTGGCCGTTGTCGGCAAAACCGGCAGTGCCGGCGGAACCGGCCATGTGGTGGAATTCTGCGGTCCGGTGATTGAAGCACTGAGCATGGAAGGACGTATGACCGTGTGTAACATGGCCATTGAAATTGGCGCAAAAGCCGGTCTGGTGGCGCCTGACGATACCACGTTTAATTACCTCAAAGGCCGCCAGTTTGCGCCGAAAGGTGCGCTCTGGGATCAAGCGGTTGCCTACTGGCGCACATTAAAATCGGACAGCAACGCAACATTCGATACCGTGGTGACGCTGGATGCGACCGAGGTCGCGCCCCAGGTGACCTGGGGCACCAATCCGGGCCAGGTGATCGCGGTGAATCAGCGTATCCCTAACCCGGCCTCGTTTGCCGACCCGATAGAACGAGCTTCCGCCGAGAAAGCACTGGCTTACATGGACTTGCAGCCCGGCATAAAACTGACGGATGTCAGCATTGATAAAGTCTTTATCGGTTCCTGCACCAATTCCCGAATCGAAGATCTGCGCGCGGCGGCGCTCATCGCCAAAGGACGTAAAGTCGCGGTCGGCGTGCAGGCGATTGTGGTGCCCGGCTCCGGCCCGGTGAAAGCGCAGGCGGAAGCGGAAGGGCTGGATAAGATTTTTATTGATGCCGGGTTCGAATGGCGTCTGCCCGGCTGTTCGATGTGCCTGGCCATGAACAACGATCGTCTGAGTCCCGGCGAACGTTGCGCCTCCACCAGCAATCGTAACTTTGAAGGTCGCCAGGGCCGTGGCGGACGTACCCACCTGGTGAGCCCGGCAATGGCGGCAGCGGCGGCAGTAACCGGCCATTTTGCTGATATCCGCGATCTGAATTAAGGAAATGTCATGGCAAAGAAATTTACCCAGCACACCGGCATTGTGGTGCCGATAGATGTGGCGAATGTGGATACCGATGCCATCGTGCCGAAGCAATTTTTGCAGAAAGTAACGCGTACCGGCTTTGGTGATCATCTGTTTCATGACTGGCGTTATCTTGATGAAGCAGGGAAGATATCAAATCCCGACTTCATTCTGAACAAGCCGATATTCAAGGGAGCCAGTATTCTGCTGGCGCGAGAAAACTTCGGCTGTGGTTCATCGCGCGAACATGCTCCCTGGGCACTGACCGACTACGGTATCCACGCCGTGATCGCCCCCAGTTTCGCGGATATCTTTTACAGCAATTCATTCAATAATCAGCTACTTCTGGTGCAGCTTAGCGAAGAGCATGTTGATGAAATGTTTCGTCTGGTTCATGCCCAGCCTGGCATTTCATTCACGGTTGATCTCGACGCGATGACGGTGACGGCAGGCAAGAAAATCTACGCCTTCGAACTGGATAGCTTCCGTCGTCATTGTATGCTCAACGGACTGGATAGCATTAGTCTGACACTGCAACACGACGCTGCCATTAGCGCGTACGAGAAAAAACAGCCCGCGTTTTTGCGCTGATCCGCTGCGCAAAAAAAAGCCAGCGTAAATTAATGCGCTGGCTGGTGTAAATGCACCCTACTCAGAATAAATGTCCGAGCGCCATGTTGACTTAACGCCAACAGGTCTCCCGCTCTTTCATCTGCGCTAATTATCGTCATAATAAGAGGTACGAAAAACTGACGGCTTTTCTGATGGAGTTCCTCTTTTATGTTATCACCCCGATTACAGCAACAATTCATCCGTTTATGGCAAAGCTGTAACGGTCAGACAAAAGAAACTACCCTCAATGATTTATCATTACAGCTAAATTGCTCGCGCCGTCATATGCGCAATCTGCTCAACGCGATGCAAGCCGCGGGATGGCTGGAGTGGCAAGCTGAAGCCGGGCGCGGAAAACGCTCCAGATTAACCTTCCTGTATACCGGACTGGCGTTACAACAACAGCGGGCGGAAGATTTGCTGGAGCAAGACCGAATAGATCAACTGGTGCAATTGGTCGGTGATAAAAATCGCGTGCGCCAGATGATCCTCTCCCACCTTGGGCGCAGTTTTCGTCAGGGAAAACACCGCCTGCGGGTACTTTATTACCGTCCGTTACTCAATTTATTGCCGGGTTCACCCCTGCGCCGTTCAGAAACACACCTCGCCAGGCAAATATTCAGCAGTCTGACGCGAATAAATGAGGAAAACGGGGAATCCGAGCCCGACATTGCCCATCACTGGCAATCCATTTCACCCACGCACTGGCGGTTTTTTTTACGCCCGGCAATCCACTTCCATCATGGCCGTGAACTGGACATGGAAGATGTGATTACCTCGTTACAACGCCTGACATCACAACCGCTGTTCGCGCATCTGAGCGAGGTCACATCATCAACGCCATGGATTCTGGATATTCATCTTAGTCAGGCGGATAACTGGCTCCCCTGGCTACTGGGCAGTGTCAGCGCCATGATCCTCCCCAAAGAATGGGCGACATTGCCTGACTTTTCACGCCAGCCTGCGGGTACCGGTCCTTACATGGTGGTGCGTAATCAACAATCACAATTGAAAATTCAGGCTTTTGATGATTATTTCGGTTATCGCGCGCTAATTGATGAGGTGACTATTTGGGTATTGCCCGAAATTAGTGAAGACATGGTTTATTCCGGCGTGAAGCTACAAGGCATAAATCAGGATGAGAAATCGGAAGAGAGCCATCTGGAAGAGGGATGTTACTTTTTGTTGTTTGATCAGCGATCGGATTTCGGGCGTGACGAGCAAGTACGCCGCTGGGTAAGCGCCGTGATTAGCCCCATAGCTTTACTGAACAATGCAGCACCAGGGTATCAGCGCTACTGGTTTCCCGCCTGGGGATTGCTACCTCGCTGGCATCACCGCCGCGACATAACCACCGTCGCCAAACCGCCAGGACTAACGACGCTAACCCTGACGTGGTACCACGATCATGTTGAATATGAGAATATTGCCAATGCCATGGCGCCGATCCTGGCGGCGCATGATGTCAGTCTGGTCACCCAACAGATAAGCTATGAAGACTGGTATCACGGCAATGCTCACAGTGATATCTGGCTTGGTAGCGCAAACTTTACCCTGCCGCTCGATTTCTCATTGTTTGCCTTGTTGTATGAGATCCCACTGGTGCATCACTGCGTTGATATCGACTGGCAGCACGATGTGCAACGCTGGCGCGAACAACAACTCCCACTGGCCGACTGGAGTAAACAACTGGCCGACAGTTACTGTTTGCATCCGTTGTTTCATCACTGGCTGTTACTCGAAGGTCAACGCAGCATGCGCGGTATCCGCATGAACACCCTTGGCTGGTTTGACTTTCAGTCCGCCTGGTTTGCCCCATCAGAATCATGATGCTTTCGTTCAGCGCCGTAACTCACTAGAATGAAGCGTTCTCAACGGGGTGCGGAAAACGCGGGACCGGGCAATCAGTAACCGTAAACTGTACGGTGGATATCCTGGTCATTGGTCAGTTTTCCGCTGAGATACACCCGTCGAACCTGATCCGGATCATACCGGCGTAGGGATTTGAGATAACGCCTCAGATCCTTTGCGACTCACCTGAAAATTTCTCCTTAAGGAGCGCAAAGTGTTAAAGAAAGCCCTGATTGCCGTATTCATGCTGTCAGCACCCGCCTTCGCCAGCAAACCGCAGCTCACCGTGTATACCTACGCATCTTTCGCCGCCGACTGGGGGCCGGGCCCGGCGGTGAAAAAAGCCTTTGAAGCCAACTGTAACTGCGAACTGAACTATGTCGCTCTGGAAGATGGCGTTTTGCTGCTCAATCGGTTACGGATGGAAGGTAAAAACAGTCAGGCTGATGTGGTGCTCGGCCTTGATAACAACCTGCTGCAGGCCGCAGAAAAAACCGGGTTATTTACCCAAAGCGCGCTCGATACTACGCAGTTGTCGATCCCGGGCGGCTGGAAAAACAGTACGTTTATCCCGTATGACTACGGTTACTTTGCCTTTGTTTATAATAAGAATATGCTCAAGAACCCGCCCAGGAGCCTGAAAGAACTGGTGGAAAGTGATCGCGACTGGAAAGTGATTTATGAAGATCCCCGCACCAGCACCCCGGGTCTGGGTCTGCTATTGTGGATGCAGAAAGTCTATGGCTCCAGGGCGCCACAGGCGTGGCAAAAACTGGCAAAGAAAACCGTTACCGTGACCAAAGGCTGGAGTGAGGCGTATGGCTTGTTCCTGAAAGGGGAAAGCGATCTGGTGCTCAGCTATACCACCTCGCCGGCGTACCACATTATTGCCGAGAAGAAAACCCAGTATGCCGCAGCCGACTTCGCTGAAGGTCACTACATCCAGGTCGAAGTCGCCGCACAACTGGCGCACAGCCGGCAACCTGCGCTGGCTCAACAATTTATGCGCTTCATTGTTAGCCCGGCATTCCAGCAAACCATCGCCACCGGCAACTGGATGTACCCGGTTCTCAGCATGCCGCTGCCTGCCGGGTTTGATACCCTCCGCCGGCCCGCGACTACTCTGGAGTTCACTCCACAAGAAGTGGCGGTTCAACGTACCCAGTGGATCAATGCATGGCAACGCGCCGTCAGCCGTTAATCGCGGGCTGGTTAATACCCGGCGTACTGTCGGCCACGTTGCTGATAACGGTTGCACTGCTGGCATTTGGCGCATTGTGGTTCAATGCACCAGAGAATGACTGGCGGAATCTGTTACAGGATCCCTATCTGCGCCATGTGCTGATTTTCTCATTCTGGCAGGCGTTACTCTCGGCGTTGTGCTCGGTATTCCCCGCCATTCTGTTGGCCGGCGCGCTCTATCGCCGGCGTTTTCCTGGTCGCCAGATGCTGCTGCGCTTGTGCGCCATGACGCTGGTGCTGCCGGTGCTGGTCGCCGTATTTGGCATCCTTAGCGTGTATGGCCGTGCAGGTTGGTTAGCGCAGTTGTGTCACTGGCTGGGGATCGATTACACCTTCTCGCCATATGGTTTAGCAGGCATTTTGCTGGCGCATGTGTTCTTCAATCTGCCGCTGGCGACGCGCCTGCTGTTACAGGCGCTGGAGAGTATTCCGGCCGAACAGCGCCAACTGGCGGCACAGCTCGGCATGCAGGGCTGGCATTTTTTCCGCCTGGTGGAATGGCCGTGGATGCGGCGTCAGATTTTGCCCTGCGCCGCATTGATCTTTATGTTGTGCTTCGCCAGTTTTGCCACCGTGCTATCGCTGGGCGGCGGCCCGCAAGCCACTACCATCGAACTCGCCATTTTTCAGGCGCTCAGCTATGACTACGATACCGGACGTGCGGCACTGCTGGCATTGATTCAGGTGATCTGTTGCCTGGGTCTGATGTTGCTCAGCCAACGACTGAGCAACATCATTCCGGTCGGCGCTGGCAGCTTGCGCGTCTGGCGCGACCCACAAAACAACCAGTGGGCGAGAATTGCTGATGTGCTGGTCATCGTGCTGGCGCTGTTACTGCTGTTGCCGCCCTTGCTGGCGGTGATAATCGGCGGCATTAACCCGGGCACGCTTTCCGTGCTGCAACAACCGGCGATCTGGCAGGCTGGCTGGACTTCGTTGCGTATTGCGATTGGTGCCGGGCTACTTTGCGTATCACTGACCGTCATGCTGTTATGGAGCAGCCGTGAATTACGCCTGCGGCAGTACCCCCTCGCCGGACAAGCACTCGAACTGAGCGGTATGCTGATTCTGGCGATGCCCGGTATTGTACTGGCGACGGGGTTCTTTCTGCTGCTCAACAGTACGGTCGGGTTACCGCAGTCTGCGGCGAGTCTGGTTATTTTCACCAATGCCTTGATGGCCATTCCGTATGCGATGAAAGTGCTGGAAAACCCACTACGCGATATTGCCGAACGCTATAACCGTCTCTGCTTATCGCTGGATATTCATGGCTGGAACCGTTTCAGACTGATCGAACTGAAAGCGCTGAAACGCCCGCTGGCGCAGGCTCTGGCATTTAGCTGCGTGTTGTCGATCGGCGATTTTGGCGTGGTGGCGCTGTTCGGTAATAACGATTTCCGTACTTTACCCTTCTGGTTATATCAACAGATTGGCGCATATCGTAGCCAGGATGGCGCAGTGACTGCTCTGCTACTGCTGTTACTGTGTTTCTTGCTATTTACACTGATCGAAAAATTACCGGGACGCCATGCTGACGCTCAATAATTTGACCTGGATTCACCGCCATTTGCCGATGCGTTTTTCGCTGACGATGAAAGCCGGTGAACGCCTGGCTATTCTTGGCCCCAGTGGTGCAGGCAAAAGCACCTTGCTCAATCTGATCGCCGGTTTCCTGCCAGCGCACAGCGGGGAGATATGGCTTGATGGCGTCGATCACACTCATAGCGCGCCTGCACAACGCCCGGTCTCCATGCTATTTCAGGAGAATAATTTATTCCCTCATCTGACAGTGGCGCAAAATATTGGGCTGGGACTCAATCCAGGCTTGCGACTCAATAAACAACAGCGCCGCACTGTGCAGGATATTGCCCGGCATGTCGGGCTTGATGACTACCTGACGCGCCTGCCTCCGGCGCTATCGGGTGGCCAGCGGCAACGTGCGGCACTGGCCCGCTGTCTGGTACGTCAGCAACCCATATTACTGTTAGATGAGCCATTTTCCGCCCTCGATCCGGCCTTGCGCAACGAGATGTTACATCTGGTCGATAGCGTGTGCCACGAGCGCAACATCACGCTGTTAATGGTGTCGCACAGCATTGAAGATGCGCAGCAAATCGCGCCGCGCTGTCTGTTGATTGTCGATGGCCGCGTTTACTGGGATGGCACCACAATACAGTTACTCAGTGGCGCCACCCGTGAGGCGCAGGTATTGGGGATTCCATTACGTTAATTGCGCCAGGTGTTTTAACCGATAAATACCCGCCACAACAGATGGCGAAAGATGGGCATTTGCGGATGAAACTGGATAGCCACCAGACTGACCAGAGCAGCCGCCATCACCAACGGCGCCAGCCAGGATAAGCGCGCCCGGGGCAGCCAGGCGGTTGCCCAGTCGTGCTGTTTACCGGCGCGCCACAGGCGCCAACACAACCAGACGCCGCACCACACCAGTAAGGCCACAGCAAGCAACAGCCAAATAAACCCTCTGCCCTGCTCTGCATGAGGCACATCAATAGCCACGCCCGCGAGGATCCCCGGCATAAAATAGACCGGCGGCCATAGCAGGCAGCCAATGATATTCGGCGGAATAAATTTCCGGACAGGCAATTCCAGCATCCCGGCGACCAGGGGTACCAGCGGCCGCGTTGGGCCGATAAAGCGCCCCACCAACACAGTGAACATACTGTGTTGATACAAAGCATGTTCCGTTTTATCCAACATCGCCTGATGTCGTTTCAGAAAGCGCCAGCGATGCAACGGTGCTTTAAACTGCCAGCCAATGTAGTAAGACAACCAGTCGCCCAGCAAACAGCCGACAATGCCCGCCCCCCAGGCAGGATAGAGGCTGATCTGTCCGCTGCCGATCAAGGTTCCCAGTGTTGCCATCAATACCGCGCCTGGCAGCAATAAACCCACCAGCGCCAGAGATTCGAGAAATGCGACGACCATCACTACCACTAGCGACCATGCCAGCGACTGCGTGATTAAATGTTCCAGCCAGGCTTCCATAACGTTCCTTACGCTATTCAGGAGCGTAGGATTGTCCTGACCGGTGACAACAGCGTCAAGGCTTGTTTTGTATGCGAACGTTGATGATTCAGTTCAGGGCGCCAGCAGCAATATTTTGAACTGGCTGGGCACCACGCGCATGCCCACCGCATTGGTCGAATTTTGCAGGCTCATACTGGTCAGGCGGGTTGCCGGCGTGCCTTTAAGCAACACCGTAAACGCGCCGGTAAGATGACGCGATGGTCCCATCACCGTTCCTGAAGCAACGCCCAGCGCGACCCCGGCGTTATCGCCATTGGTAAGCGGCGTGACCGTCGCCATATTGTGCGCCGGCATCCCCATGAACAGAATATTCAGCGCATTTGGGATCGCCGTGGGCCCCAGCGCCATATTCGGGTAAGGGATAGGGGTCGGCACTGGTGTCGGCGTCAGGCAAACATCAGGAAAGGCAAAATCCGTGCCGGTAAGCTGACAATTAGCAAACATGTTCTCTCCTTTATCCCATATGGATCTGTTCGGAATCGACTTTGGTGATCGCCTTTGAGGTAATCAGAATATTGTTGGCATGTAAACGCGCATAGTCTTCCGCTTTCATATCCAGCTGCCCGGCGCGCACCTGTTCAGTATGGGTAGTTTTACGCAGTAAATGGTGACTGATTTGCGTCACCGTATGCCAGACCGATTCCGCCCGCTGCCCGACAACCCGCGTCAGGCTGACCCAGGCCGACAGTGATTCGCCGCTGTATTTCATCGTTCCAACATGGCAATCGCCCTCTTCCGCCGTCATTCGCAGCGTCTGACTGTGCAGGCTCAGTTCACCTTCGCTATAAATCTGCAAATCACCCTCAACACTGAGTTGTGCCGGCTGATGTACAGCCGCACGTTCCAGTATCGCCAACAACCAGAGTTGTTCGTCTGTACTGGCAATCAGTACGTAGTCGCCCAATTCCGGGGCAATAACACAACTGGCGGCACGGCGGCAGTGCCAGCCGCGCCCTTCACTTTCTACAGTCAGGCTGCCATCAGGAAACTGGTGTGTTACTCGCCCGGCGGATTGCAACGGAGGCGTCACCGGCAATGCCAGGGTGTGGTTCACTGTGTTCATCATCAACGTCTCTCTTTAGCTACGGCTTTGTCGTTGTACACTCCAGGCCTCGGCAGCCAGCAACTCTTCATCATAATCAATAATACCGTTACGATCAGAGAACGCGGCATGGTCCTGACGGGCACGATGAAAGCGGGTGCGGGAAAAAATGGCATGACGGAAATCAGCCCCGCTGACATCCGCGCCGGTAAAATCACTGTAGGTCAGGTCGCTGGCGCCAAAGTGCGCCCCACGGGCGTTGACCTGTTGCAAAATGCTCTGAAAAAAGCGGCTTTGACTAAAATCAGTCTGTTGCAGATTGGCGCCAACAAAAATGGCCTGGTCAAACAAGCTCCCCTGACAATGCGCCAGAGACAGATCCGCTTGCATAAACAGCGCTTGCGCCGCATTGACCTGGCGTAATTGCGCACCTTTTAGCGTGGCGCCCTTGAAGTTGCATTGTGTTAACTGCGCGCCGGTGAAATTGACGCCATCCAGTTGATTGTCGGTAAACTGGCAACCGCTAAATTTTTGTTGTGGGTAGTTTTTCCCGCGCTGATCACAGGAAAAGAACACTGTGCGTTCAAACTCTGAACCACGAAAATCAGTCTGCCGCAGATCAATGTTATAAAACGTGGTGAGCAGACACGACACATCAGCGTGACAGGCACCATCCAGTGGTGAGGAAAAAAAGGTTACCCGCGTCAGTGTCGCCCCGCGAAAAACACTGTTTTGCAATGCACACTGCATAAACTGCACTTTCTCAAACTGACTGTGACTAAATTGCGCAGCGGATAACCGACACTGATTGAAGATGGATTCGCTGAGCACCGTGTCCGATAGGGAAACCGTCTCCATTTCACAGCCATTGAAGACGGTTTGGGTCAGTATGGCCTGTTCAAGGCATGCGCCGTTTAACTTACAGGCAGTGAACACTGTTTCATGCAGGTTTGTTACCCGCAGATCAGCGCCGGTGAAGTCCACCGATTGTAAGATTCCTCCGGATAAATCAAGGCCACGAAGATCAATACCCGCCAGTGACACCGAATCAATCACCTCACCATTTTTAATCTGCTGTTGCAGCGCCGCCGCGTTCAGTATCGTCATATCACCGCCCCATCACGCTTCGGCAAGGTTCTGGCGCGCCGGGTATACGCCCGGGTAAACCGGGTATGCTCATCAACCACAGATTGTGATAAGTCAGCACGGAACAGGTTGGCGCCCTGCAGATCAGCACCACTGAGCAGGCTCTTTTGCAACAGCGTTCCCATCAGATTACTGTCGTTTAATTGAGCATTACGGAAATCGGTACGAATACAAAGGCTGCCCATCAGGTTGGCGCGGGTAAAAATTGCGCGCTGACAAATCGCTTCACTGATATCACTATTTTCCAGCTTCGCCAGCGTGAAGTTTGCCGCATTCAGGGGGGTTTGCCGCAGGTTGCATTGTGTCAGCGTGGCTTCGCTGAAATCCGCCCCGTTCAGGTTACTTCCCGCCGCCACCGCACAAGTAACGAGTTGCGCCGCACTGAACTGGCTGTTCTCTGCCAAAGTCTCCACCAGTGAACAATTTTCCAGCCGCGCACGGCTGAAGTTGGTCTGTTCCAGCGTACATTTAAGAAAGCTCACTTTATTTAACCGTGCAGCGGTAAAATCAAGCCCGGGGAGCGTCAATTCGAGAAAAACACAATTATCCAGTTGGGCCTGATGAAATTGTGACTGGCTAATATAAAGCTTGTACCCCAGCACCTCACGGAAGCTAGCCCGATCGAAACAACACTGGGAAAAAAACGCTTCCTGCAACGACGTATTGTTAAAACTGGCGCCGGAGAAATCGCTGTTGCGACATTGCGCCAGTGCCAGCGTGGCTTCAGCGAAATTTACCTCCCGCAACGACGTATCATGGAATTCGGTACGTGCCAGCACTGCGGCGTTAAAATTGGCGCCATCAAGCTGACAATGGCTCAAGTCCGCACATTCCAGCAAGGCACGGGAAAAATTGGCGCCGCGTAAATCCAGACCGGATAAATCTGCGCCGGTTAGATCAATGCCGCTGAAATCACCGCCATGCATCATGGTCCGCTGTGCCCGGCTACGGATAATTGCCGCAATGTCACCTTTCAGTCTGATGGCTGGCGGCTGGGTTTGCACCGACATCCGATACATTTGTTGCAATGCTGCTACGCTTTCCGCCAGTTTTTCCGCACTTAATCCAGCCGCCTGCGCATTGCGATACAATAGCGCCTGCATACGATGCAATGTTTCGGGTCCACGCGGTTGCTGATCAGGGTCTTGCGCCTGAGCCGCCTGCACTTGCCGCATACGCGGTTCGGCTTCTTTGCGCATGTTTTCCGCCTGCAATTCCAATCGAGCAATAAATTCAGGCAACGCATCCAGTCGCGGTATTGCGGGATCAGCGAAAGAATTGAGCTGATCGCCAATGTCACTTTCCGTTTCATTCAGTTGCACACGATGTTGCGCACGCAGTTGTTTTTCCCGGTTACGCAGGTTGTCGCGGATCGGACTCCGCACCACCGGCATTTCCGTATCCAGCCACGGACCTATCGCCTCTTCCGGCAGTAGATCTTTTTCGCGGAAGGAAAATAGTGCGCCTTTCTCTTTGTCCAGCCGTTGCATCATCACGTTATGATAGTGGCTGGCAGGACGACTGGCGTTGGTATTTTCCAGTGCCGGAAGCAGATGCAGCACATCGGCGGCATCATCTTCATTAATGCGTGTCGCACCCTGCCAGATAAGGATCATCTGTTCCAGATGCGGGAAGAACCAGACGGTAGTGGCGCGCAGCGGTATCTCTTCAAATAATGTCTCATCCGCTCGCTGGCGCTGGATAAAACAGCGCGCCTGCCATGGCGGCAATTTCCCCTGCTGTAGCGGTTTTTCCGGGTGCATATTCCAGATACGCCATTCCGCTTCCGGCGGCAAAGTATCACGCTGTTCCCACCACTGGTCACGGCTGGCCGTATTAAACACCCGCCAGTCGATATCGCGGGCAAACCCGGGAAAGTCATGCTGCAACCATTGCGCATCATACTTTTCCCCTATTCGGGTAAAGCGACGCGGCCACATTATATCAAGCGGGCCAAAGCTGGCTGGTTCGGGCTGCTGTCGCGGTGATGTCATGCGGCCATTCAGCGGCTCAATATTGGGCAGGCGGGTATATTTGTGTCCCGCGATTTCGTCGGCATTAAACCCGATTCCGTGTGGATTATCCTCATAGCCGGCACCGCCCCATGCTCGGCTCCAGTCCAGGCGCATCTGGTCAAAGGGCTGTGGCGGCGAGGGTTTACCGTTTATCCAGTGACGATCGCCAAAAACCGCCAGTGTTTTGCTCAGTTGTTCTATCTCAATACGTACCGCACACGCGGTTTTATCTGTTTGATGGTGACTACAGGCATAGCCGGTGGCGAGAAATTCCGCCTGCACTTTGGGAATAGCCAAATCAATCACGCCGCCACTGGTTTGCAGTTCACTGGCCGCCAGTTGCCATAATTCCGCTTCCGGACGCAACTGAGGCGTGCCGCTCATATCCGCCAGCGCCAATACGGATACGCCAAAATGGTTTTCCCCTTGCCGGCGAAAAGGCCGGTTTAAAACGCTAAGCCGCAGAGGTTTGATGATTTTCATGCGAAAAAGTCCCTGAGAAAAAACGTATCGGAATAATGGCCGTTCAGGCGCGCGCTGATGATAACAACAACATGTGTCAATATCATGGCTAACCAACCTGGCACCGTACCAGAAAGAAAAAGCGTGTTTACCTGCGAGAACATCGCCACCACGAAAGCCCGTGTGCCAACGAGAATTTTCTCACTCGATGCCATTAAGCTCGTTAGTCGCTACCCAGACCTTGTCCGGATTTTGCGCTAAGTAGTACAACGGGATGGTTTTATTTCTCTCCACCTTAATCAGGTTAAGCGGCGTTAAGAACTCCCGACGCGTGACACTTTTTATGCCTTCTGAGGTAGCAAACTCCAGACGCATTTTAAACTGCGTATTACCGGTTCCCGAGGCGCCGACTTTCTCCATCGACACGATTTTTGCCTCAACTCTGATCCCTGTTGTTTTAACGTTTTCATATTGCCCGGCTTTGAGGTGAGCAATAAACAGGATAACCACCACGGAAAGCAAACCGATAACAATCACACCGATAAACGCTCCAGACATTTTCATCCTCAGCTAACCATAAACAGTCCATTAAAATAATTTTTTATCGCGCTGGTGGCATGCGTCAATTTATTATTAAGGCTTATCCAGACAGCACGGTCTGTCAGATCAAAATTCTTTTTCGAGTATTCGAAAGTATTATAGCCCACACTGGTCACATTATAACCAAGAGATACTCCATTAACACTGGCTGAAACCCCATTAATACTGGTTGAAACTCCGGTAAAAGTTTCCTGGTGGCAATGCGCATTGCTGACAAAATAAGGTGAATCAATATTTACTTCAGTATCACTTCTAATGGTTATTTTCTGCGGCGATGTAAAGGTGACTTCGCCTTTTATATCTTCACTCCATTTCCCCAAAATATGGCGGGAAACATTCCCTTTAACATCCACAATCTGGTTTTCATCCACCGTCAGTTGATCAATGCCGTTAATTTCGGTGACGACGCCTTTTTTATAAATAACCTGGGTCGCATGGGCAATCGATGCCGCGGACGCCGCTTTCAGGTAATCGTTCGCCACCAGCACCGCATCCGGTGCGCTCACTACCTCACCTTTCGCATTCTTGTTAAAATTCGCTATCGGCAATGGCGAAGCATTTCCCTTTGCATCAATGGTTTGACCGTAAATTATCTGGTTAGCCGCATCGAACATAATCCGACTGGCAGCTTTAGTACTTATCGTCTTATCCGTGTTGATCACCACATTGTCCGTAAAATGGTTATCTGAATGCCCCACCACATTTTTTTCTTCACTGTCAGTAATGTGCTCTTTACGTCCACCGGCGGTTACTGTCAGCGTTCTGCCGCTATTGAATGTTTGTGTGTCATGTTTATCGACCGTGGTGTCTCGCGTATCTTTATGCGTATACGTCGTCGCCTTTTGAACAATTTCATTATGGGCGCCATCTACCGCCACATTCTGATTATTCTCCACCGAAATATTCATATCTCGTTCAGCGTGCATATCAAAAGATTCATTGCCGAGACGATCCTCAAAAAACAAAAAGCTGGCATTATCTTTGCTGCCGTTTTTACTGCGCGACATAAAACCCATTTTTGTCGCATCATCAGGCAGATCCCACGGCGGCATGCTGTCTTCATTGTAAACGCGTCCGGTGATAATCGGCCGGTCGGGGTCACCATTAATAAAATCCACCACCACTTCTTCGCCAACACGCGGCACCTGCACGCCACCATATTTCCAGCCCGCCCAGGCACTGGAAACACGTACCCAACACGAACTGGTATCATCACCACGACCATGACGATCCCAGCGGAATTTCACTTTGACCCGGCCATATTTGTCGGTCCAGATCGGTTCCCCCTCCGGACCCACTACCTCGGCAGTTTGTGGTCCATAGGTGCGCGGCCACGCCGTCTGGCGCTGCGGACGCCAGTTCAGGCTTGCAGGCACCACGGCAAACTCAATATGGTGCTCACCTTGTTGCGCGCTGCTGCTGGCGTAATGGTTTTCGGTCAACAGATAGGTCGCACTGACCGTGAGATATTCGCCCTCATCTTCCAGACGTGGTGCATGGGTGAAGTTAAACCGGTAGCCTGGAGCAATGCCCACGGCAGTTGCGACGCCGCTCATCTGCTCATGTTGCGCTTCCATCTCCTGCTGGCGTACACGGGCATAAAACTGCCCATCCTGATGGTCGACAAAACGCCCTGGCCAGTCGTACACTTCCGCTTTCTTCGCAGCGAACGAGCGCGGATTTTGTCGCGCTTCAAACAAGGTCGCCCGCGGTTTGCGGAAATCATAATCATCATGACTGTAGAGCCCCGGGGTGATGGCATCGGTGACACTCCAGCTCTGAATACCTTCCGTTTTCACCAGCATATCGCCTGGCGACAGATGGTAAGGTACCTGTTCATAGCCGCTCAGGGTGGTATGGGCATCGGGTGAATCTACCAGTACCAGCGTCTGCTCGCCCATTTCATGGCGGAAATAGTAATAGATACCTTCGTGCTCCATCAGACGGCTGATAAACTCAAAATCGCTTTCATTGTATTGCACACAGTAACCCCATTGCCGGTAGGTGTATGTGAGTGCATTTTCGATCGGAATTTGATAGTCGTTAAGCAACGTTTTCAGAATCTCAGGCACACTCTTCTCCTGCCAGATTTTGAAATCGCGGTTTTGGGTCAAATACCACAAGGCCGGGCGGAGGGTGGCACGGTAAACATAGTAACGTTCACCATGCTCTTCGCGCCCCGCCAGCGTCATCCGAGTGATAAAGCCATTTAAATAGCGAGGAGTGGCCGGATGAGTGCGGACTTCAATCGTGAGCGGTTTCCCCAGCAATCCTTTCAGATCGATATTGTTCTGCGCACTCAGCAACTCCACCTCAAATTCATACAAATGAGAAAGCTGTTCAGTACCGGAAAGGGATTTGAAAAGTAAGGTGTCGGAACCTGTTGGGGAGTGGGCAAGGATGACGCGATCCATTAATGATGTTCCCGGTTATCACAGCACATCTCTGCTGAAAAAATAGCTACCGTCATGCCATCATGATGATAAATATCATTATTTACCAATCAACTGGCATAAATAAAGTAAAATAACTTCCATAAAACTTTCATATAATTAACATAGCGAGAAGTGAGATTCCAGTATCGTGGCGATACTTGAGACGAATCCTAAAATCAGTGGGCAGTGAGCAGTGATTGTTAACGGTACCACCGGGTATATCCGGACCCGCGAAGGGGAAAAGATGCCAGCCTTTGAGGATAAATACGGCAAAAAACGCCGTGCCTGCTGGCCACTGCTGAACCGCGATGACAAGGGCAGTGTTTTTACTTTTCCTGAATAACGTCATGTAGTTGATCTTTTCCGTGGGGACCGGACTCCTGCTTGCCGCCCGTCTTGAGCGGGTGAATGATATTCCCGGTTATCACAGCACATTTCTGTTGAAAAAATCGCCATAAGGAGAATAAAACGATTTTCACAAAACTTTCATACCATGAATATAGCGAGGAGTAAGATTCCGACATTACTGGCGATACTGTATAAATAAACATGCTATCATTGTTAAAAATACCGGTAAAAAAGGGGGGCAGGTGGATAATGCGCGTGCGGGTTTTTTGCTCACTCGCCACTGGCGAGATACCCCAGAAGGTAGCGAAGTGGTGCTATGGCTGGCCACCGATCATGGCCCGCAGCGCGTGGTGTTGCCGGTACAGGAATCGGTGGCGTTTATTCCGGGCGAGCAACAGCAAAAGGCGCAACAACTGCTAACCGAAGAACGCCATGTCCGTATAACGCCATTAAAACTGAAAGATTTTCAACAACGTCCGGTATCAGGACTTTACTGTCGACAGTATCACCAGTTGTTACGTGTGGAGAAACGCTTACGAGAGCATGGCGTGCCCGTGTATGAAGCCGATGTCCGTCCACCGGAACGTTTTCTGATGGAACGTTTCATCACGGCGCCAGTCTGGTTCAGCGGCCAGCCAACAGGCGACCAGGTGATTAATGCCAAATTAAAAGCGCATCCCGACTACCGTCCGCCATTAACATGGGTTTCGCTGGATATCGAAACCAGCCAGCACGGCGAACTGTATTGTATTGGCCTTGAAGGCTGCGGCCAGCGTCAGGTCTACATGTTAGGGCCAGAAAATGGCCATGCCAGCACACTGGATTTCAAACTGGAATATGCAACCAGCCGCCCGCAACTGATCGAAAAACTAAACGCCTGGTTCGCCGCCCACGATCCCGACGTGATCATGGGCTGGAACCTTGTCCAGTTCGATTTGCGCATCTTACAAGAGCATGCGCAACGCTACAGTATTCCGTTGCGCCTCGGGCGTAACAATGATGTGCTTGAGTGGCGTGAACATGGCTTCAAACCGGGTGTTTTTTTTGCTCAGGCCGCCGGGCGCCTGATCATCGACGGCATTGAGGCGCTGAAATCCGCCTTCTGGAATTTTTCCTCTTTCAGCCTTGAAGCGGTTTCCCGTGAGTTGTTAGGTGAAGGCAAAGCGATTGATAATCCGTGGCAACGAATGGAGGAAATTAATCGACGTTTCACCCATGATAAGCCCGCTCTGGCACGCTACAACCTCAAAGATTGCGAGCTGGTCAGCCGAATTGTGGCAAAAACAGAGCTGATTCCTTTTTTACTCGAACGCGCCAGCGTAAATGGGTTGCCTGCGGATCGCCATGGCGGATCGGTGGCGTCATTCAGTCATCTTTATTTTCCCCGCATGCATCGTATGGGCTATGTAGCGCCGAACCTCGGCAGTGTGGCGCCAGAGGCAAGCCCTGGCGGTTATGTGATGGAGTCGCGCCCCGGTTTGTATGATTCGGTTCTGGTGCTGGATTATAAAAGTCTTTATCCCGCTATTATTCGCACGTTTCTTATCGATCCGGTTGGCTTAATCGAAGGGATTGCGCATCCGGAGGAAAGCGATTCTGTCGCCGGTTTTCGCGGCGCGCGTTTTTCACGTCAACATTATTGCCTGCCTGAGATTGTGAACCAAATCTGGCAAGGCCGTGAAATGGCTAAAAAGCACGGCAATAAACCGTTGTCGCAAGCGCTGAAAATCATTATGAATGCCTTTTATGGCGTACTTGGCACCAGCGCCTGCCGTTTCTTTGATCCCCGTTTGGCGTCATCTATTACGCTGCGTGGTCATGAGATTATGCAGCAAACCCGCAGCCTGATTGAGCGCGAAGGATATGAGGTGATTTACGGTGATACCGACTCCACCTTTGTCTGGCTGAAATCCCCCCATGGCGAAGCGCAGGCCACCGCCATTGGCCAACGCCTGGTGGATCACGTCAACCACTGGTGGCGTGATCATTTAAAGCAAACTTTTGCACTTGAGAGCGCGCTGGAGCTGGAATTCGAAACCCATTTCTGCCGTTTTCTGATGCCCACGATCCGCGGCGCGGTGCAAGGCAGTAAAAAACGCTATGCCGGCCTGATTCATACCGATGGTGAAGCGCGCATGGTCTTCAAAGGGCTGGAAACAGTCCGTACCGACTGGACGCCGCTGGCGCAACAGTTCCAGCAAGAACTTTATCTGCGTATATTTACCCAACAGCCTTATCAGGATTATATCCGCAGTACGGTACGGCAGTTGCTGGCGGGAGAACTGGATGCACAACTGGTGTATAAGAAACGGCTGCGCCGTGCGTTAAAAGACTATGAACGCAATGTGCCGCCGCATGTGCGCGCCGCACGGCTGGCTGATGAACAAAACCGGAAACTGGGTCGACCATTGCAGTATCAAAACGGTGGCGCAATCCGCTATGTCATGGCGACGTCAGGTCCGGAGCCTTTGGAAGCACGCCTTACGCCGCTGGATTACCACCACTATCTGACCAAACAGTTGCAGCCAGTGGCCGAGGGCATCCTGCCTTTCCTCCACGATGATTTTGCTACACTGATAACCGGCCAGTTGGGGCTTTTTGACAGGTGACGAATGCGACACCTTCCAGTACTATAACGCCCTTCCCGAACTTACCGTGACCCAACTTACATTGCCGCCAGACAGCACTGACTGGTGGCGAAACGATCACCTTTAATGACAAGAATCGAGCCAAACATCTATGCCTTTTATACTTGGTCAGCGCTGGATCAGCGATACGGAAAGCGAACTGGGATTAGGAACCGTGGTGGCACTGGATGTGCGCACGGTAACATTGCTGTTTCCCGCCAGCGGCGAAAATCGTCTCTATGCCCGTCATGATTCTCCGGTGACTCGCGTTATTTTCAATCCGGGCGACACCATCACCAGCCATGAAGGCTGGCAACTGGATGTCGCAGAAGTCCGTGAAGAACAGGGGTTGATGACCTATATTGGCAAGCGTCGCGATACCGCAGAAGAACATGCAGAACTGCGAGAAGTGATGCTCGACAGCAAACTGGTTTTCAGTAAGCCCCAGGATCGCCTGTTTGCCGGACAACTTGATCGTATGGATCGCTTTGCCCTGCGTTTTCGCGCCCGTAAGTATCTGAGTGAACAATACCGTCTGCCCATCAGCGGGCTACGCGGCATGCGCACCTCTCTGATCCCGCACCAGTTGCACATCGCTCACGATGTCGGGCGCCGCCATGCTCCCCGCGTCTTGCTGGCGGATGAAGTCGGTTTGGGGAAAACTATCGAAGCCGGCATGATTATCCATCAGCAACTGCTGGCAGGACGCGCTGAACGCGTGTTGATTGTGGTGCCGGAAACCCTGCAACACCAGTGGCTGGTTGAGATGTTGCGCCGTTTCAATCTGCATTTTGCCCTGTTTGATGATGAGCGCTATCTCGCCGCACAGCAAGACAGCGACAATCCGTTTGATACAGAACAACGCATAATCTGCTCGCTTGATTTTGTCCTGCGTGATCAACAACGCCTTGCGTTAATGGCGGCGGCATCCTGGGATCTGTTAATTGTTGATGAAGCTCATCATCTTGCCTGGCGCGAAGGGGCGCCGAGCCAGGAATATCAAGCCATCGAACAACTGGCAAAACAGATCCCCGGCGTGTTGCTGCTCACCGCGACGCCGGAACAACTGGGTATGGAGAGCCACTTCGCTCGTCTGCGCCTGTTGGATCCTGACCGCTTCTATGATTTCGCGCAATTTGTCAAAGAACAGCAAAATTATCGTCCCATCGCCGATGCCGTTGCCATGCTGCTGGCGGATAAACCAGTCAGCACCGCGGAGATGAACCTGATCAACGACCTGGTGGGTGAGCAGGATATTGAGCCATTATTACAAATCGCAAACAGTGATCGTGACGGGAAACAGGAAGCCCGTCAGACGCTGACCTCCATGTTGATGGATCGTCATGGCACCAGTCGGGTGCTGTTTCGTAACACACGTAACGGGGTCAAAGGTTTTCCTAAACGCGAACTGCACCAGATCCATTTACCGTTGCCGGCGCAATACCAAACCGCCATCAACGTTTCCCGCATGATGAACACCCACGCATCCGCCGGACAACGCGCCCATGATATGCTCTATCCGGAGCAAATTTTTCAGGCGCTGGAAGGTGATAACGGCAGTTGGTGGAGCTTCGATCCGCGCGTCGCATGGTTGATGGAATACCTGACCAGTAATCGCGAAGAGAAAGTTCTGGTGATCTGCGCCAATGCCACCACCGCTCTGCAACTTGAGCAAGTTCTGCGTGAACGCGAAGGCATTCGTTGCGCCGTGTTTCATGAAGGGCTATCGATTATTGAGCGTGATCGGGCTGCCGCGTACTTTGCCTCTGAAGAACAGGGCGCGCAGGTGCTGCTTTGCTCAGAGATTGGTTCGGAAGGCCGTAACTTTCAGTTCGCCAGCCGTCTGGTGATGTTCGACCTGCCGGTTAACCCTGATTTGCTTGAGCAACGTATTGGTCGTCTTGATCGTATTGGCCAGGCGCATGATATTCAAATTCTGGTGCCTTATCTGGAAAATACCGCACAGGCGGTGCTGGTGCGTTGGTATCATGAAGGCTTAGATGCCTTTGAACATACCTGTCCGGTGGGCCGCGCCATTTACGACAGCGTCTATGACGCATTGATGGGCTGGCTTGTCGCACCGGAAAGCGCCGATGCGCTTGATGCATTTATCGCCCATTGCCGTCAACAGTACGATACACTCAAAGTACAACTGGAGCAGGGACGTGATCGACTGTTGGAACTTAACTCCAACGGCGGTGAAAAAGCGCAGGCGCTGGCTGACGAGATCGCCGCACAGGATAACAGCCCTGAACTGGTGAACTTTGCGCTCAATTTATTTGATATTGTTGGCATCAATCAGGAAGATCGCAGTGACAATTTGATTGTACTCACTCCCTCAGACCACATGCTGGTACCGGATTTCCCCGGCTTACCAGAAGAAGGTTGCACCATTACCTTTGATCGCCAGCAAGCGCTGACACGTGAAGACGCCCAGTATGTGACCTGGGAACACCCTATTATTCGTAATGGCCTGGATTTAATCCTCTCCGGCAATGCCGGTAGTTGCGCAATCTCGTTATTGAAAAATAAAGCCTTGCCCGTCGGCACATTGCTGGTTGAACTGATTTACGTGGTCGAGGCGCAGGCGCCGAAGCATTTGCAGCTGACCCGTTTCCTGCCGCCGACGCCAGTGCGAATGTTGGTTGATCGCAATGGCGTAAATCTTGCGGAAAAAGTGGCATTTGAAAGTTTCAATCGCCAGTTAAGTGCCATGAACCGCCATACCGGAAGTAAACTGGTGAGTGCGGTACAATCCGATGTGCATACCATTCTGACGCTATCGGAAGCGCAGGCGGCGGAAAAAGCACATCAGTTGATGGATGCCGCACGTCAGGAAGCCGATGAAAAACTGAGCGCAGAACTTGAGCGTCTGGAAGCGCTTAAAGCAGTGAACCCCAACATTCGTCAGGATGAGATTGATGCGCTGGAGAATAATCGCGCCCAGGTACTGACCAGTCTGGATGATGCGCGCTGGCGTCTGGATGCCCTGCGGCTCATTGTCGTCACGCACCAATAATGCGTCCGGGTCAGGCGGTGTTATCCGTTGGCCCGGTCTGGCATCACATTTTCGCTGGAAGTGATATGGAACCCTATAATCCACCGCAAGAGCCGTGGTTACACATCGTGTATCAGGACGCATATATCATGGTGGTTAACAAACCCGCCGGTCTGTTGTCTGTGCCGGGTCGTCTGGAAGAACACCGCGACAGTGTCATGACGCGTATCCAACAGGATATCCCGCTGGCACAGTCGGTACATCGGCTGGATATGGCGACCAGCGGCATTATTGTCGTTGCGCTGACCAAAGCGGCAGAACGCGAACTGAAGCGCCAGTTCCGCGAGCGTGAGCCGGAGAAAACCTACGTTGCACGCGTTTGGGGTCATCCGCAACCGGAAAAAGGGCTGGTCGATCTCCCCTTAATTTGCGACTGGCCCAACAGGCCAAAACAGAAAGTCTGCTTTGACAGCGGCAAACCCGCGCAGACGATCTATGAAGTGCTGGCGTATTCTGCCGACAACAGTGCCCGAGTGCAGTTAAAACCCATTACCGGACGTTCACACCAGTTGCGCGTACATATGCAGGCGCTGGGCCATCCGATTCTGGGCGATGGTTTTTATGCCCATGACGCTGCGCGCGCAATGTCATCCCGCTTGCTGCTGCACGCCGAATCATTGCGGATTACCCACCCGCATTACAAGACAGCCATGACCTTTCGTCAGCCCGCGGATTTTTAATCGCCGGTGGTGAAAAGCACAGCGCTCAGCGCACTCACTGAGCGCACGCCTCTACTTAAAGCCTTTTTCTTTCCTGATCAGATCATACGCAGCCTGAATGTTCTGCGCTTTTTGCTTCGCCATTTCCATCATCTCCGGTGGCAGCCCTTTCGCCACCAGCTTATCAGGATGGTGTTCGCTCATCAGTTTACGATAGGCCCGTTTGATGGTGGTGCCGTCATCACTGCTCTTCACGCCCAGGACATTGCAAGCATCTTCCAGCGTCGGCCCACGTGGCGTCTGATGAAAACCGCCCTGTGACGAAGTCCCCTCATACGACGAGTGACTGCCGCCAAACTGCTGACCGCCTTCCATCATGCGTAAAAACTGATCGAACTGGTTGCGTGAAATACCCAGTTCTTCCGCAATAACATACAACACCTGGCGTTCATTCGGGTGCAAAGACCCATCCGCAAAGGCGGCCTGAATCTGAATTTCCAGAAACATCCGAATCAGGTCGAAACGACCAAAACAGGCGCTACGCAACTCACGCAATTTGTCGCGCAGCGGATATTCTCCTTGTTTTCCTTCCCGGAAGGCTTGCTGTGCGGCGGTACGGGCCTCGCCATGCAACTGCATGCGATCCATCAATAGCGATGCTATGTGAATATCTGCTTCGGTGACACGCCCTTTTGACTTGGTTAAATGCCCCATCACCTGAAAGGTGGTGCGAAAAAACAGCGCCTGTCGGGTTTGCTGATTGGCAAAATAACCCTGTCCTTGCGACGCGCGGACTTTGTCTATCATGTGGCCAAACAGCAGTCCCAGTGCGATGCCCCAGAAGCCCATGCCGGAGAGCAAACCCAGCACCAGACCAATTACTTTTCCCCAATAGCGCATATACTCCTCAATTCGCCATGCCGAAGGCTCAAATTTGCATTATCATACCTGTCATTTATCTCACTGCCTAACGGCAACGCGGACAGAAAAGGGTTAACACTACTAGCACAATGTAGTTGAGTAAGTTAGTCTCTGACCGTTTGTTGACATGATGCCAGTTATCACGGAACTCTCGATACCGCGTATGAAAAAACGTATACCTACTTTGCTGGCCACGATGATCGGCACAGCCCTTTATAGTCAGCTATCATTTGCGGACGATTTAATGTCGCAATGTATGCTGGGCGTACCAAGTTACAATCGATCACTGGTTCAGGAAAGTACCAATCAGTTGCCAGTCACCATTAACGCAGACAGCGCCAAGGGCAATTACCCTGATGACGCGGTATTTACCGGCAAAGTCGATGTTCAACAAGGTAACAGCCGCCTGCAATCCGATGAGGTACAACTGCATCAGCGGCAGGAAGCCGGACAAACCACGCCAACCCGCACCGTGGATGCCATAGGTAATGTGCACTATGATGATGACCAGGTCATCCTGAAAGGTCCGAAAGCGTGGTCTAATCTGAACACCAAAGATACCAACGTCTGGAACGGCAACTACCTGATGGTGGGCCGTCAGGGGCGAGGTACCGCTGATCAGATGAAACTGCGCGGCAATAACCGCTACACCATTTTAGAAAATGGTTCATTTACCACCTGTTTGCCTGGCTATAACAGTTGGAGTGTGGTCGGTTCCGAAGTGATTCAGGATCGCCAGGAAGAAGTGGCGGAAATCTGGAATGCTCGCTTTAAAATCGGGTCGGTACCCATATTTTACAGCCCCTATTTGCAATTGCCGATTGGTGATCGCCGTCGTTCAGGGTTTCTGATCCCCAATGCAAAATATGGCAGCAGCAATGGTTTCCAGTTTACCTTGCCTTATTACTGGAACATCGCCCCTCAGGCAGATGCGACGATTACGCCGAACTACATGAGTAAACGCGGCCTGCAATGGCAGAACGAATTCCGTTATCTGACAGAAGCCGGTGCGGGCCTGGTGGAATTTGATTATCTCCCCTCAGACGATCAGTACAATAAAGACCACCCTACTGATAAAGACAGCAATCGCTGGTTATTTTACTGGAAGCACAGCGGCGTATTCCAGCAACACTGGCGCTTTAACGCCAATTACACCAAAATAAGCGACCCATGGTATTTCAGCGATCTGGACTCAAAATACTATTCGTCCACCGACGGTTATGCGTCACAGAAATTCAGCATTGGTTATGCCGACACCAACTGGGACGCCACACTTTCCAGCAAAGATTTCCAGGTTTTCGATACCAGTAGCTCAAGAAATATTTATCGCGCGCAACCGCAATTTGACGTTAACTACTACCAAAATGATGTCGGCCCCTTTGACATGCAC
>JAATFO010000134.1 GCA_015655145.1 Enterobacterales bacterium
AGTTATCAGATGGCCGCTCAATCCGATTATTGAACATCATTGACGATTTTAACCGGGAGGCGCTGGCAATAGAAGTGGACTTCTCGTTACCGGCAGCCCGTGTAAAGCAAACGCTGGATCGCCTGATTGAATGGCGTGGAAAGCCGGCTTCGAACCGCTGTGACAACGGTCCGGAATATACGAGTGGCGAGTTGGTTAAATGGGCTAAAAATAATGGCATTGAACTGAATTTTATTCAGCCGGGGAAACCGCAGCAGAACGCCTATATTGAGCGTTATAACCGGACAGTGCGCTATGACTGGCTGGGACAATATATGATTTTCATCACTGGATGAATTACAGCAGTATGCAACGGGATGGCAGTGGTTTTATAATCACAAAAGGCTCAATATGGCACTGGGTGGATATACACCAAAGCAGCATATATTACGCGTTGCGTAAACTCTACTTATGGCCTCCGTTAAAAACGGGGGGATTACCAGGGCGCCCGTTCTTATACCGCGAAGTTTTCAAATTCGTATCTGATTCGTGGGGTGATTAAGGCTCTACGGGAAGAAGGGTTTATTCCTGGTTTGTGATGTATAGAGCGCGTTCATAATTCTGTGTCACATATCTGACGTTAGCGGAGAATGTCTTACGCCACTCGCCGCTAATTTTAAAGCGAACGGTGCTGAGCACCGTTCTTAATCACTTCGCCCAAACCTACAGAAATATGGTGTTGGTTTATTAGCGCTGATTTATGGGCGATCCCTCAGCACCGAGGTGGGTCCTGTAGGAATCCTCGCCTTCAGGCCGGGGAGAATATCAAGTGGTTATCCTTTTTTCAGATCGAAACGGTCAAGATTCATCACCTTTGTCCATACCATCGCAAAGTCATTAACAAACTTCTCTTTCGCATCATCCGATGCATAGGCTTCAGCAACGGCGCGTAACTCAGGGTTAGAGGCAAAAATTAAATCAACAGAGCTAGCTGTCCATTTGACTTTACCCGTTTTGCGTTCAATGCCGTCATATAACCCGGCAGATTTAGACGATGCGGACCAGCGTGTTGACATATCGAGCAAATTAACAAAAAAACTGTTGTTAAGGTGTCCTGGAGTGGTCGTCAGGACACCTTCCTTCGAACTCCCTGTATTGACATCCAGCACGCGAAGTCCACCAAGAAGTACGGTCATTTCTGGAACGGTCAGATTAAGCTGACCGGACTTATCAATTAAAGCGTTGTCCGGAGATACGGTATTTTTATCTTTCGCATAGAAGTTTCTGAAACCATCCGCAGTGGGCTCCAGAACCTCGAAAGATCCAATGTCAGTATCGCTCTGTGAGGCATCCGTGCGGCCAGGTGTAAAGGTCAGAGTAATTGTGTACCCAGCTTTTTTGGCTGCATCCTCTACCGCCGTATTTCCAGCAAGGACAATAAGGTCAGATAGAGAAACTTTTTTCCCATCAGTACGACCCTTGTTAAAGCTGTTCTGGATAGCAGTTAACGATTTCAAAATACTATCCAGCTTGGTTGGATCGTTTACTTCCCAATTTTTCTCAGGTAATAAACGAATACGGGCTCCGTTATTGCCGCCTCTGTAATCCGTACCCCGGAATGAAGAGGCTGAAGCCCAGGCCGTTCTGATCAGGTCTGAATCAGAGAGACCTGCATTTAATACATTACGTTTCAGCGCAGCGATATCAGCATTTTCAATGGCCTTATAATCCGCAGCAGGGATAGGATCCTGCCAGATAAAGTTATCTTTTGGAATCTCATTGCCAAGGTAACGGGCTTTAGGTCCCATATCTCGGTGCGTTAATTTAAACCAGGCTCTGGCAAAGGCCAGCTCAAAAGCCTCTGGATTATTAAGAAAATTCGTGGTGACTTTCTTATATTCAGGGTCAACTTTTAATGCGATATCAGTGGTAAACATCATCAGCGGATGCAGTTCAGAAGGAGTATGCGCATCCGGTACAACATTCTTGGCATTCTTGGGTATCCACTGCCACGCGCCAGCAGGGCTCTTGTTGAGAACCCAGTCATATTTATATAAATTGTTCAGATATTGCAGGGTAAAATGCGTTGGAGAGCTTGTCCAGGAGCCTTCCAGGCCACTTCCTATCGTATCTTTTCCATTACCGGCTCCACATTTATTTTTCCAGCCTAATCCTTGATCTTCAATGGCTGCGCCGTCAGGTGCCGGACCGACACATTTTTCACGAGAGGCGGCACCATGTGCTTTACCAAATGTGTGTCCCCCGGCGATTAATGCGACGGTCTCCTCATCATCCATTGACATTCTGGCAAAGGTTTCTCGGATATCTTTCGCAGAGGCCAGTGGATCCGGTTTGCCGTTTGGACCTTCCGGATTGACATAAATAAGCCCCTTCTGGGTTGCTGCCAGAGGTTTTGGGAGATGACCATTTTTATCACGGTTGTTAGAGAGGGGCTTATTCCCAGCGCCCCAGTAAACTAAATCAGACTGCCAGTCGTCTTCACGGCCACCAGCAAATCCCAGCGTTTTAAATCCCATGGATTCAAGTGCAACGTTACCGGTCAGAACCATCAGATCTCCCCATGAGATCCGTGCGCCATATTTCATTTTAACTGGCAATAATAGCCTGCGAGCTTTATCAAGGTTAACGTTATCAGGCCAGCTGTTGAGTGGCTCAAATCGTTGTTGTCCGCCAGATTCACCACCACGGCCATCATAGGTACGATACGTTCCCGCGGCATGCCATGCCATACGGATAAAGAACGGGCCATAATTACCGTAATCTGCGGGCCACCAAACTTGCGAAGTTGTCAGAAGCGCTAGTATATCTTTTTTAACCGCATCCAAATCCAGAGAATTGAACTCTTTTGCGTAGTTAAAGTCTCTGCCATAGGGATTTGATTCTGCGCCATGTAAACGAAGAGGGGACAAGTCCAGGGTGTTAGGTTGGTAAAAGTTTGTCGAAGGCAATTTTTCATCGGCCCATGCCACAGACATTCCATTTATAATTGCAAGCGTAACTAAGAACGGCAGTATTTTCTTAAACATATTATGTCCTTTTAAAATATATCACATCCTGTTATTCCTTATTTGCATAGAGTAGATAGCATATATAAGGAATATGTTGATGCCTCTAATTGGTTGAATCTAATGTACAATACGGCCTTTTGAGGTTCTCTAATGGTCTTCAACGGTGCCGCGATTCGCGATACTGCCCGGATACTGAAAGCTGGCATAAACACCGTCATCCGGACTTTAAAAACGCTTGCCACAGCGAGTAACTTCATCTCCGGTGGCTCATGCTGGCGTAGCGCTTATCTGCGAACCCGACGAGCAATGGAGTTTTATCGGCAGTAAGGCCCGACAACACTGGACTTTTGGCCCACAACGGATGAAACCTGTCGTGAATTACTGGTCCTGCTTACCCCTTTTAATCCCGGAATGATAACCAGAGATGACTGGGGGCGTTATGCCAGAGAGATACAGAAGGATAAGCATCTGACCGGCAAGATTTTTACTCAGCGCATTGAGCGTAACATCCTGACGCTGAGAATCCGAATCAAACGGCTGACCCGCAAAACCATCTGCTTCTCTCGCTCTGTTGAGCTTCATGAGAAAGTCATCGGAGCCTTCATCTAAAAACATATGTTCTACTAATTGGAATTATTGCCAGCATTTACTCATTGCATTTATCCAGGTAAAAATTCCGCCAGTCTTCACCTTTAAGACGGTAAAGCAATCTTTCTCGGCAATGCCCATCTTCATTCGCTTTAATCCAGTCAATATAACCTCGCTGAGTATACGTTCCAGCTGAAAAAGTAGGAACTGAAGGGAATGCTAATGTAATAGTTTTATTTACAACATATAGACTCCTTTTTAACTATGAAAAAAATACTCCTTTAAAAGAAAATTACAATAAACGGGAGGTAAATCATGATAGCTGAATGAATCGCCCCGGTTCACAAAAGGGTGTATCGGATTTACTGCGGGTTGTCGCTGAACATACGGATCAAACCGAAAAAACGACTGAAGCGGGATAAGACAGAGCCTCTGGCGATGCCTGAAAGCAGTAACGAATGTTGATCGATGGACTTTATGCATGACCAGTTGTCAGTGGTCGTTCCGTCCGATTGTTGAATATTATCGATGACTTTAATCGTGAAGCTCTGGCTATTGACGTGGATTTCTCTCTGCCCGCTAGTCAGGTAGTCAGAACGCTGGAATGTAGTGCGATCCTACCCAGATTTGACGGACACGCTGTTAAGTGAGGTAAACTCATTGACGGAGGTGATCCATGACGAAATCGACAGAGGTAAAAAATAAGCGGCGTAATCAATATACGCCCGAGTTTCGTGAGCAAGCGTTGTCACTGGCCGATACTGTCGGTGTGGCTCAAGCTGCCCGAGAACTTAATCTTTATGAATCACAACGTTATACATGGCGTTCTAAAACACGACAGCAGAACAACAGCGATGAGAGGGAACAACAGCAACTCGCTGAGATAGCTCGCCTTAAGCGGCAACTCGCCGGGAAGGATGAGGAATTGGCCATCCTCCAAAAGGCAGCCGCTTTTTTCAGGATGAGCTTATCCTCTTCCAGTTCAGCGATTTTGGCTTTAAGGCGGCGAATTTCCAGTTCCTGTTCGGAAAGCTGCGGCGTGTTGAAGAAAGCCGCCCCGGCCTTATCCTGATAGAGTTTTTTCCAGTTGTAGAGCGTATTCTCTTTGATATCAAGCTCCTGTGCCATACGGGCAACAGACTTGCCGCTTTCGAGCAGTAACGCTACCGCCCTGCGCTTGAACGCCGGGGTATATTGTTGTCTCGTCATAGTGATCTCGCTTTCGTTGACTGATTTGAAAACAAGGTGGGCACTAAATCAAGGACAGATCAATCATCAACTACCCAGAAGAGCGCGACAAACTGATAGCGGTATAACTCGATGAGGCGTGGCAATGGACGCCTGTTGATTTGACGCCGTACTGGCGTAACGAATTAACAAACTAACAAACGCATATTTACTCGGTATTGCTCCCAAAGCGTATGCCTGCAAAAAGAGACCAGGCAACTAAACAGGGTGTAACGTACTCACGCAAATCGTTGTAAAGAACCGCCTGGGGCTGGGGCTTGAACCGTGCACGACCGGCGTACGGAGCCAGGAAAGCAACGGCATAGCAGAAAGCGTTGTGAAGACGATAAAGCGGGATTACATCAGCATCACTTGCGTCGGTAAGTCAGGATCTCATGGGTTTTCCCAACTATCAAGAATATTCACATTCACTCCAGGATTCGCCCCGCTACGACGAAAAACGAATCCTTAAAATCCGTAATATATTTATAATTAAAGAAAAAATACGATTTATTTAACAGAGCCCAGGTGTGTTTGCGCATCTCCCGGCAGAGATGCCACACCGACATAACCACCGACTATTGCGTCAGTATATGGCGCATTATCGGTATATGGTCTATATTGTAGATATTCGATATATGTTTAAACCATCATAAGGAGTCAGATCATGATCACTCGAGGAAAAGACTCTGATTTTGAAGTCATTGCCGTTCCGGCAGACAATATCTCGTACTTTAAAAAGGATGACGGACATGCTGACATCACCATTTCAGTACCTGGCTTCCATGATGATCAGGCAGATCTGTACTATGTACTGAAACGCCCTCCCTCCATTGATGACGCAGCCCTGAAAATTGCGCTTGAAGCCGCTTTCCGTGCCGTAACCGGGATGAGCCATCTACCCACCCGCGCACAAACAACGGCGGTTTCAATAAAGGTTAAGACCGGAGGCAGACAAAAGAACGCAGGGACAACCAATACCGAACGTCTGGAGAAACTTAAACAGCTCATCCTGAATGACAGCGAGTGGCTACCTGCCCAGGAAGTTTCACGTCGAGGAGGGGCCAGTGTCGGAGTGAAGAACCCCAGCGGGTTAGCAAATCGCTGGAAGCGGGCCGGAAAGATTTTTGCCATAACCTCCAAAGGTAAGGACCTGTATCCGGCTTATGCGCTGGATATCGGCGGACAACCCCTGCCACTGATGAAAAAGATCATAGAACTGTTCGGGGAAACAAAAACACCATGGTCTCTGGCCGTTTGGTTCGGCACCCTCAACAGCTGGCTGGGTAATAAAAAACCCAAAGACCTCCTGAGCTCAGCGCCGGAACAAGTACTGGAAGCCGCATTAAGCGCTAAGCAGGGACCTGTCCATGGTTAAAAAAATCAAAATCCCCGAAAAAACCGATAACCTTTCAGCCAGGCGGGTAACCTGGCCGAAAGGAAAAACCATCGAGCGAATACACTCATCACAGTTTGGCGCGACAGAATTTAACCCAGGAAAAGGCAAAAGTAGGTTCAGTCCCATCATTGATAGCGAAGGCAACAGCATCCCGACATTGTACGGCGGGGAAAATCTGCCGGTCGCACTGATGGAGACGGTATTACATGACCTCCCCACGCCCAGCGAAAATGCGCCGGTAGCGCTATCCACTCTGGACAACCTCGCCCGCAGCCAGATTTCTTCCAAAGAAGATATTCAGCTTGTTGACATCAACCCCCGATTCATGAAAAAAAACGGTATCACGCAAGCCGATTTGCTCGGTTCTTCCGCAGATAATTACCCGGAAACACGTAAATGGGCCAAAAAAATCTATGACGATAATCCGGAGGCTCAGGGACTTCAGTGGCCTTCCACACAGCATGGCGATAAGGCCGTTATGTTGTTTGGAGATCGTGTAGATATTCACGATCTCGAGGTTACTATTAATTCCGAACCTGCCTTAACATCAACAGGTGTTAATAACGAACTCACAACCCTGGCCGATGAAATGGCGCTGATTCTTGTTCCAGGATATTTGACATAAATAAAAAACCGCCAGTGAATAACAATATCATGACGATTTAGAGATTCTTTGAAAGAATCGAACCGAAGGAATGAACCTACTTTTTCTCGCATTTACTAAATTAATTCTTTTGATATACAAAAAATACGGGTCAATCTGCGGATATTGACAACCGGCAAAGATAATATTTGTGGTGGAATCCAGTTTAATAGATTACTGAATGTTCCCGGGTCCGGCACCACCTTTCCTTTTTTATTACTTCTTTATGAATCCCGGTGCTGTTGTAATTCAAGAAATCGCCTTGCCAGTATCAGCAACAATACACACACCACCGCGGCGGCGGCCAGGTTGTAGAACATGCCCGAAACAAATGCCGAGGCGTATTGGCCTGCGGACACGTGCCCCTTGCCAGCGGCAAGCGGCAAGCGTCGAACTGAACAGAATACCAACCACCGCTACGCCCAATGCCGCGCCAACCTGCTGGACAGTCGAAATAATGCCTGATGCCATGCCAGCCTGTTCCTTATCGACAAAACCCAGTAACACATTCAACAATGGGGTCATAATGAAGCCCTGTCCAACACCAACCACAACCAGAACAGGGATCAACCTCAGGGGATCCAGCGCCTCACTCGCGAGATTCACCTGGACGATCAACATTCCAATCGAGATCGCGTAAACAAACGCCCCGGTGACGATAGCGAATATCCCCCATCGGACAACCAAACGCGGGGCAGCCAGGGAGGCCGCGACAAACCCAACACTGCACGGTGCGAAGATACTCCCCGCAACAAAAGGGTCAACGCCCAATCCTGATTGCACCAACAGCGTAAAACACAGGAAGAAAGAGCTGGAAGTCGAATAGACCAGCAACACCGACAAGACTCCCGGCACGAAATGCCCCCTGGCCAGTAAGCGCATGTCAACCAACGGTACATGACCCGCTTTTCGTTGTCTTTCCTGCTGGCGATAAAACAGGGCCAACAGTGTAACCGCTAAGCTCAGTGATAACAGGCCCCAGTTTGGCCAGCCTTGCCCTGCGCCTTCAATCAACGGCACCAGCAAAAACGCCAGTCCGGCGCTAACCAGCGCAACCCCTGGCCAATCCAGATTTGCGTGCTGCGCCGCCCGAGATTCAGGAATGTAGCCTGCAGTAGCGATAGCCAGTAAACCTATCGGCACATTGATGAGAAAAATGCTACGCCAACCGGAGCCGAACAGATTGGCATGTACTAACCAGCCACCCAGCACCTGGCCCGCGATGGCGGCCAGCCCCAGTGTCATTCCCAACAGGCCGAAAGCACGCCGGCTATCGTTACCGTTGAAATTAACACGAATGGAGGCATAAACCTGAGGGAACAGTAAAGCCGCCGCCAGTCCCTGCATCACCCGCGCACCGATCAGAACGTTAGCGCCGGGTGCGCCGCCACACAACGCCGAGGCTACCGAGAAACCCGCCATGCCGACGACAAACAACCTGCGTCGCCCGAATAAGTCGCCGAGTCGTCCGCCGGTGATCAGTAACACGCCAAATGCCAGCTCATAACCCGCCACAATAAAGCCTATCTGCGCAAAACTGGCGTTCAGCCCGGCCTGTATGCCGGGAATGGCGACATTCACCACAAACAAGTCAAAGATGGTGACAAAACCTGCCAGTAACAGTACGGCCAACCCGGCCCAGGGCGTGCGGATAGTAGCGTACGAGGGCATGGTTGCAAGAGTGGTTTTCGGGTTCATTTTGCGTCTCCGGGATAATGACGCAATCATTTTCAAACCTTTATTAAACGATTACAATTTAACTGATTATCCTATTACTTAAAGCAACAAGGCAGCAAATGCGGACCTTAGAACGAACACGTGAAGAACTGGCGGCATTCCTGCGGGCGCGTCGTGAGCGTTTGTCGCCCACCGATGTGGGCTTGCCCAACGGCCGTCGCCGCCGCACCCCGGGACTTCGCCGTGAGGAAGTCGCCGCGCTCGCGGGAGTAGGGCTGACCTGGTATACGTGGCTGGAACAAGGACGTGATATCGGCGTGTCGGCCACTTTTCTGGACAACCTTGCACGGGTTCTGAAACTGGATGCCGTAGAGCGCAGGCATCTGTTCTTGTTAGCTCATGAACGGCCCCCCGCAGAACCAGGCAAAACATGGTGTATCGTACCGCCGTTGGTATTACGTCTGATGCATGATCTGGTCCCACACTTAGCTTTCGTGCTCAATCTGCGCTGGGATGTTCTTGCTTTCAACCATGCCGCCGCACAAGTATTTGGCTTTGGAAACCATTCTCCGCAACGGCGTAATTTGCTCTGGTTGCTGTTTACTGATGCAGTCCTGCGCGAGCGCTTTGATGCCTGGGAGGAACAAGCGCCACTGATGCTTTCGAGCTTTCGTCGCGGCTTTGCCCGCGCAACACAGGAAACTGACATTCACCAACTGGTCAATGAACTGGAAAAAGTGTCACCGGAGTTCAGGATGTTGTGGCAGCAGCATGATGTCCACGCATCCTGCAACGGCATGCGCACGCTGATGATCGACGGCAATGCTGAGACGTTCGAGCATACCTCACTCACTATCGACGAAGATCGGCATCTGCGGCTAGTGGTGTATGCCCGGCAACAGGCCTCATAATATGACTGTTCAAAGGCTGTGTTGAATAAATCAGATTTGGATAAAAATACGCCCTGCCCGTCATGTATTCAGGTAACAACACTATTTTCTGGCACCTGCGCGCCTCATCATAGCAGGCGCGAATGACAGACTCATCAAGCCAGAATAATATCAGCAACCACAGGCTACCGGCGTGCCTTCCCTGCCCGCTGTGCCCTCGGTGGTATAACCATCGCGTTTCCACCAATCCAACCCGCCGAGCAATTCTTTTACCTTGAATCCCAGAATCAGCAATTTCATTGCGGTTTTAGTTGAAGCATTACGGCCAATACCGTCACAATAACAGATATATATTTTTGATTTATCCAGTTCCGTTGTAGTGTGTGTCCCTTAACCTCCCTGCCTACTAAAAAGTGATGTAGGAATCATTTCCGGAATGTGTTTTGTGGTCGAATATTGAGCGTTTTTGGGGCGATTTGGATCGCTTAACAGTGTTTTTGCACAGTCATAACCATGCTGAACTGTACAAAAAACAGTTAAGGGACACACCCTAAATAGCTTCTCATATTACCGCTCCACTTTAGCCAGCCCATGGCGATTTCCGGGGAACGGTGAAGCAGCATTCATAAACTGATTTACCCGTTCCAGTAATTGCCACATATACCGACA
>JAATFO010000031.1 GCA_015655145.1 Enterobacterales bacterium
CCATGGTGCGCTGACCGATGACAATCACCCGGTGTTCAGTGGTACGGCTAAGCCGGGCAGCACGGTAAGTATTTACGATCAGCATGGCTGGAGCTGGTGGAATCCCCTGGTGGCGACGGTCACTGCCGACCAGAACGGCAACTGGAGCTTCACGCCGCAGAAAGCGCTGGCTGACGGGAGTCATCACTTTACCATCAGTGCCGCCGGTGAAACCACCACGCTTGATGTGGTGGTGGATACCAGTCCTCAGCCGGAACCGGAACCTCAGCCGGAGCCCGAGCCAGAACCGGAACCGGAACCACAACCCGAGCCGGAACCGGAACCCGAGCCGGAACCGGAACCTCAGCCGGAGCCTGAACCTGAGCCGGAACCCGAGCCGGAACCCGAGCCGGAACCGGAACCTCAGCCGGAGCCTGAACCTGAGCCAGAACCGGAACCGGAACCACAACCCGAGCCGGAACCCAGACCTGAGTTGACGCTAAACGTGACGGATAATGTTGGCACGGAAACTGGCGTACTGAAAACGGGTGACGTGACCGATGACAGTCGCCCGGTATTCAGCGGTACCGCCGCACCAGGCAGGGAAGTGAGCATTTATGACTCCCTCGTAATAACGTACCCGAACGGTATCTCTTCAACAAAGAGATTGATTGGTTATGCAACGGCAGACAGTGATGGAAACTGGACCCTTACGCCGCAAACGGCGTTGACGGACGGGAAACATATATTCACTGTTCACGCCGGTGATGAAACTGCAGAGATTAACCTGGTGGTGGACAGTAATCTCCTGACGGTGACAGCGATTGATAATGTTGGCACGGAAACGGGCGAGATCAAAAGTGGTGACGTGACTGACGACGACCGACCGGTGTTCAAAGGCACGGCCGGGGCGGGTGTTACATTACTCATTACGGATACTGTCGCGCACCCGGATGGTCACCCGGAAACGACAACGCTGGGTGTCGTTACGGCAGACAGTGAGGGAAACTGGAGCTTCACGCCGAAAGAGGGACTGGCTGACGGTCAGCACTATATATCTGTCAATGATACGTGGTTCGCTCTGGTGGTTGACACCGGCAATCCGGCGTCTGAGCCTGAGCCTGCACCTCCGCTGAGGGTGATGGATAATGTTGGCGCCGAAACGGGTATGCTCAAAAGTGGCGATGTGACCGATGACAATCGCCCGGTATTCAGCGGTACAGCACCACCGGGCAGCAGAGTACAGATTGATGACACCATCGTGCACTCAACCGGCTGGAGTAACAACCCTTCTTACGTCACGGCAGACAGCGACGGCAACTGGAGCTACAGACCGAGCGAAGGACTGTCTGACGGCCTGCACCATATTTCTGCGAATTATAACACGTGGTTTGTCCTGGTGGTTGACACCAGTTCCCTGCCGCCGCAACCCGTTCCAGAGCTTCAGTTGACTGTGATGGATAATGTCGGTACAGAAACTGGCGTACTGAAAGATGGCGACAGGACTGATGATAATCGTCCGGTATTCAGCGGTACAGCCGCATCGTGCAGTAAGGTGATGATTTACGACACCACCATGCTGTCGGGCGACGGTCAAAAACAACTCCTTGGTTACACCATGGCAGACGGTGACGGGAACTGGAGTTTCCGGCCATATAATATCCTGAGTGAAGGTCAGCACTCGATTAGTGTAGATGGATTGTCGTTTACTCTGGTGGTCGATACAGGCAGTTCACGGCCAGAACCTGAGCCAGAACCTGAGCCAGAACCTGAGCCAGAACCCGTATCTCAGATAACCGTGACGGACAATATTGGCACGGAGACCGGCGTACTGAAAGATGGCGCAATGACCGATGATGATCGTCCGGTATTCAGCGGCACGGCCGCTGCAGGTAGCGAGGTGGTCATTTATGACATCAGTGCGGCGTCGAACAGCGGTCAACCGCAATTGCTGGGAAGAACCATTGCAGACAGTGAGGGCAATTGGATCTTCAGGCCGGAAACGACGCTGGGTGAAGGTTTTCATACCATTACCGTAGATGATGCCGCATTCAACCTGATGATAAACACCACCACGATGTCGGCTGATCACGATTCTGTCTCATCGGCATCCATGACCATGAAAGTCACGGATAACGAAGGTACAGTCACCGGGGTGTTAAAAAATGGCGTGATTACCAATGATGGCCGTCCGGTATTCAGTGGCACGGCAGAGCCAGACAGCATTCTGACGTTTATCGACAGCCTTCTCCATCCAACGCTATTACAACGTATTGAGCATAGTGTAAATGTGGATGCTGAGGGTAACTGGAGTTATCAGCCAAATCAGGCAATGTACGACGGCGCTCACTTTATTACGATCGGCGACCTGGCGTTTAATATGATGATAAGCACCTCGACGGTCAGTAATGAAATGTCGTCTCCATTGTCTTTGTCGTTGTCTCTGGACGATGTTCTGACGGCAGGAGAATCAGAACTGGTATTGAAAAGCAACCATTCGCCAGAAGCAGAAGCGAAGCTCACCGCGCAGTTAGCTTCCGGTGAGGAACGCTACAGCGAACTGGCTGCAATAGAGAGTACGCCCCTCTATCTGTCTGCGGCAATGTATATAGATATGTTGCTGGAAACACGCTCTGATATAGTCTAAGTGTGTTAAACGCCGTCCTGTTTTGTGTTGAGCAGGACGGCGTTTTTTATCATAGAGTCTTATTTTATTGAAATGGATATAAAAATCATAACAGGATAAATAATGTCGTCGTCTTTCATTCCTAATACTGATACACGAAATGATACGTTACTCTGGTCAGTGAAATGGATTGCCCATTTCTATCATAAAGAGTGTAGTAGCGAGGTATTGTATGCCGGGTTGCCGCGTAAAAAAACATTGACACCACAAGTAGCGGCAAAAATGCTGGAACAAATTGGCATCACGGGGGGGTGGGTTAACCGTGAACTGAGTACTTTGCATCATTCTCTGTTTCCCGTGGCAATTGCCTGTCATGATGGCGGTGTGTGTATTATTACGGCGCGCAACGGGCAAAAGGAAAATATTTCCTATCAGGTTGTCATGGCGGAAAATGCCAGTCTTCCTGTTGCGGTTACTGCCACAGAAATGGCCCAACGTTACACCGGCTATGCGTTACTTTGTCGGCCGGAGAAAAAGCTGGATTCCCACGTCAGAATGACAGAATTACCTGACATAGAGCATGAGGGTCACTGGCTTTTTTCCTCACTCTGGCGTTATAGGCACTATTTTTTCAGTGCAGCGCTGGCAACTTTATTAGCCAATATACTGACACTGGCTTCGACGTTTTTTACCATGAACGTCTATGATCGGGTGGTGCCAACCCATGCTTATGCCACCTTATGGTCACTGGCAATAGGGGTGCTAATCGCCATTGTTTTCGAGTTTGCCACCCGGCTAATTCGCGCGCGCCTGCTTGATTCTGCGGGGAAAAAAGCCGATTTGCTACTGGGTGCGCAATTATTTCGACAGTTGATGGCTATTCGGATGGAACATAAACCGCAATCTTCCGGATCATTCGCCAACCAATTACGTGAATTTGAATCTGTGCGCGATTTCATCACCTCGGCAACGTTGTCCACCCTCGCGGATTTGCCTTTTTGCATCTTGTTTCTGGTGATCATTTATCTGATCGGCGGACCTTTGGTCTGGGTGTTACTGTGTGCAATCCCGCTGGTGATTATTGCCAGTATATGTATTCAGTGGCCACTAGCAAAAAGCATGCAGGAGAACCTGCGTGAAATTTCATTAAAACAAGGCGTGTTGATTGAAACTATTGAGGGGCTAGAAACCCTCAAGGCGGTACGCGGTGAAGGTGTCATGCAGGATCGCTGGGAAGATTACAGCGCACTGGCGGCAGCATCTTCGATTAAAGCCAAATCACTTTCAACCTTCATTGTTACGTTTGTTTCTTTTGTCCAACAGATTACGACGGTCGCTATTGTTATATGGGGTGTTTACTTAATTCATGCCGCTGAGTTAACGATGGGAGCGTTAATTGGTACGGTTATCCTGGCCGGTCGTTCACTGACGCCGCTGGCTTCAGTGGTTGGGCTGGCTGTGCGTTTTCAACAAGCCCGTGCGGCGCTGAATTCACTTAACCGTTTGATGGCGATGCCCACAGAACGTAGCCATAACACTGATTATCTTACCCTGCCAGCCCTGAAAGGCGAGTTGTCATTGAACAAAGTGGGGTTTCGCTATCCGGTTACCGAGCCGATCCTGATGCCGGAAGTATTGCAAAATATCACGTTAACGATTCGACAAGGCGAGCGGCTTGCTATTTTAGGCAATATTGGCAGCGGTAAATCCACGCTATTGAAAATTATGGCCAGGCTCTATCAACCCACGGCCGGAAAATTGAGCATTGATAATCTTGATGCCGGGCAAATTGATTGCGCCGACTGGCGTCGTTTTATTGGTTATGTCGGTCAGGAAAGTCGGCTATTTTGGGGCAGTCTGCGTGAAAATATTATGCTCGGTGAACCAGGGATTGATACTGAGGATTTTTTGCATATTGCCAGAATAACCGGGGTGGATAAAATTGCCGCTCGCCATCCTAAAGGGTATGCCATGCCCATTGGTGAAATGGGGCAAGGGTTGTCCGGAGGACAAAAACAGCTGGTCTCTCTGGCGCGCAGTCTGTTACTGAAACCGGAAATTTTACTGATGGATGAACCCACCAGTTCAATGGATGTCATGACGGAAAAATTGTTTGTTGAGCACCTCAAACATGCGGTGAATGATCAAACGATGGTGATCGTGACTCATCGCCACTCTTTACTTGATTTGGTGGAACGTCTAATCGTTCTTGATGAGGGTAAGGTTGTCGCGGATGGACCTAAAGAGCAGGTCATCGCTGCGTTAAAAGCAGGGAACAAAATTTAAATGCACCACATTTCAGGATGAAATAGCAGGGATATGAAACAACAAAAGGAAAAAAAAGGGATTTATTTCGTTAAACCCATTGCGCTGATTGGCAAATTCATCGCTCACTTATTTCCCCGGACAGCGAATGGATCGGCGTCAGGGAAAGTATGTTCAGATGATTTGCACTATATGCGCGATTTGCAACAAGCACTGCTGGAACAAAAAACACCTTATAGCCTCGCGATACTTTGGTTAATGGCACTTTTGCTGGTGATTGCGTTATTATGGGCATCTTTTGCGCGCGTGGAAGAAATTACGCGTGGTGAAGGAACGGTCATTCCAGCGCAACGCGGACAAGTCATTCAAAGCCTGGAAGGCGGCATATTGGCAGGGCTGTATGTCCATGAAGGCGACATGGTGGAACAAGGCCAGATATTATTGAAACTCGATGCTACCCGAGCTGGTGCCTACTACCGGGAAGGGCGTTCAAAAATCCTTGGGTTACAAGGGACGATTGCCCGCTTGCGCTCTGAAGCCTATAACACGCCGTTAATTTTTCCTGCTGAAGTTCACAAAATAGACGCTATCGTGAAAGATGAAACACAAGCCTGGCAGGCACGCAGGCAATCGCTGGACGAAAGTATTAAAGGATTGCAAAGAAGTCTTCAGTTGGCACAAAACGAAATCACGCTGTCAGAACCGTTAATGAAAAAAGGGTTGATGTCAGAAGTGGAATTATTACGGATGAAACGTCAGGCGAATGATTTTCGTTTGCAGATTACTGAGCGTAAAAATAAATTCCGCACTGAGGCAAACGCTGAACTTAACCAACTGGAAAGTGAACTTTCGCAGACGCTGGAAAATGTGACGGCCAGAGAAGATGTTATGCGTCGCACCACAGTGATGGCGCCAGTGAGAGGCACGGTAAATAATATTAAAGTGACGACCATCGGCGGGGTGATCCCACAAGGTGGGGAAGTCATGACAATCACACCACTGGACGATCATTTACTGATTCAGGCAAAAATACAACCGAAAGACATTGCTTTTTTGCGTCCGGGGCTACCGGTCACGGTCAAAATAAGTGCTTATGATTATGCTATTTTTGGCGGCATGCAGGGAACGCTTGAACGCATCAGCCCCGATACGCTGAAAGAGGAAGATAACGTACGCCAGGGAAGTGATAATCCTACCTATTACCGGGTTTATATCCGCACCGAAAAAGCAGCCTTACAACTGCGAGATAAGGTTTTCCCCATTATGCCAGGTATGCTCGCGACCATTGAAATTAAAACCGGTGAGAAAACTATCCTTGATTACATACTAAAACCGGTTCTCAAGGCCAGAGAAGCTTTCCGGGAAAGATAAGGACATTGTACATGGATGGACATAACCGGGGTTTAAATCACCTCATCTTTTTTATTTTTCTTAATATAAGCATTTCGGGTACCAGAGCAGAATCATCGTCGTTTGCCGATTTCAATTATGCCCCCTATGAGGCGCGCGGTGAGAGTGAGACTCATCGGCATGAGGTTGTTGAACGGCGGAATAAGACACTGACGGTAAAATCACCGGTCCCGCCTCTTTTCATGGTAAGCAAGGCTCCTCGTCCCGAAGATATGAGCCGGTCATTACCAGAGAAATTGACAGGAAACTCAGCCTGCTCCGGTGGTTTTGCACAAAATAATTGGTTGAAGGATGTCGTTAAAGAAGCCTTTATTTATAGCTCGGAAATCAAAAGCGCCGAAGCCGAAGTAATTGCCAGCGAATTTGATATTGACAGGGAACGGGGAAAACGCTGGCCGCAAATGAGAGTTGGCGTCAGCGCGCCAATAGACCACGTTGGCAGCGGAGAATGGAACCGCTATCAGGCTTCGCCTTCAGATACCAGTGCGGCATTGAATGTAGCAACAACGCTGTATGATTTTGGCAAAATAGCCAGTGGCATTCAGGTAGCGGAAGGGGGGGCGACCGCGGCAAAAGCCAGCGTTGGCACCATTCGTAACCAGCAGGCCTACAATACGTTGCAAGCGATACTGGAATTACAACAGTATCAGCAGGGGATGAAAATTGCCGTGCAGTGGCAACGACGAATGCGGCAACTGGTCGCGATGATGCGGGCGATTATCGTACAGGATCAGGGAAGAAAGAGTGAGCTGACTCAGGCACAGATGAAATTGTTACAGGCGAATACCGAGGTACATCGTCTGGAAAGCACGATACGTAACACGCAAATAAAATTGGTGCGACTTATCGGACATGAAGTCATTTTACCTGCGTGTTTATCCTGGGAAGGTAATATGATTGGTGAAAATAGCGCCTTCAAAGGCATGGAAAACCACCCCATCTTATTGCAGGCAAAAGCGGAGCTGGGTATCAGTATTAGTACCGAAGCGGCAGCTAAAGCTGCGCGTTATCCGACCCTGAACTGGGTCATTTCCAAAAATACGGCTAAAAACACACTCGGCAAAGAAAATGACTGGTCAACGGGGGTTGAACTGGTGTGGGAGCTGTTTACTGGCGGCTCAGCCAGTGCGACACAAAAAGCGGCGGCGCAGCGTGTTTCGGCCAGTAAGATGAAATATGAGACCAGTATTCGGGGTCTGGTCTATCAACTTAACGGGCTATTATATGAGCGAGATTCTTCCCTGAAACGCGCCCGGGAATACGAAAAACTTGCTGAGGAATCGGATCAGGTGCGCCAGATATTTTATGAGCAGTGGCATTCTCTGGGGAAACGATCACTGCTTGATGTTCTGACGGCTGAAAATGATCATTACAATCACCAGATGTCAGCGATAACAACACGCTACAACAGTTATATGGCCAATATCGGCATCATGGCGACATCATCATTGTTGTTGACATGGCTGGATGGCAGCGCTGTAAGCTGGACAAACCAAGACAGTGATCGGTCGTGAAGTGACTATTTGGTTTCCTGGCGGCAGGGACGACAGCAATCTCGTCCCTGCCTGATGCTATTTTAATTTCTCCACAGCCCACGCAATACCGTTGGCATACTCAGGCGGTAACAGTGGTACCAAAGCATGCAGGGTGTTTTTTAATGCCTCTGTACTGATATCTGAAAGATTCAGGTGTCCCACCTTGCGGTTCGCACGCACTTCTTTTTCATACCAGTGCAGGTGCACCAGTGGTTGGGATAGCCAGTCCAGATTTACGGCTGTGCCTATCAGATTAACCATCACGGCCGGCACGCTGACCACGGGCGTTGGTAACGGCAGGTTCAGTATGGCGCGCAGATGCAGTTCAAACTGGCTAATGGACGCGCCATTTTGCGTCCAGTGGCCGCTGTTGTGTACCCGTGGCGCCAGTTCGTTAATCAATAAACCTTCCGACACCACGAAGCATTCCATCGCCATGACGCCGACATACTTCAGTGCGTTCATAATAGTGGCAAGCATGGTTTCAGCCTGATGCTGTAACCCAATATCCGGATGTGGTAGCGCCACACTGGTACGCAAAATTCCTTCTTCATGTAGGTTATGGGTCAGAGGATAAAACACGGTAGTGCCATCATGACCCCGGGCACCGACCAGTGAAACCTCTCCCAAGAAGTCAATTCCCTTTTCAACGATACATTCACCGTAGCACTCAGCCGGCAGAATAGGGGGTTCATCGGCGTGTAAGCGCCATTGTCCGCGGCCGTCATAGCCACCGGTACGGCGTTTAACAATCGCCAGCTCGCCGAAGGTTGAAAAAACGGTTTCCCACTCGGCGGCAGAGGTCAGCGGTTGCCAGGGCGCGGTAGCCAGACTCAACTGGTCAAGCAATTGTTTCTGTGTCAGACGATCCGCCAGACGAGGAAAAATATCGCGATTCACAAATGCCGGATGCGTAGCCAGTTCGCGCGTCAGGGATGTTTCCGGCCAGCGTTCAATTTCCGCTGTGATCACGCTCTGCTGGATGGGCAGCGCCTCCGGGCGTGCATCCAGGCCAACAGGATAAACTGCAATGCCCAGGGGTTCACCGGCCTGGCGCAACATGCGGCCAAGCTGTCCGTTACCTAATACGCAAACGGGTTTCATGCTTCCTCCTGCGGGTCCGGATGGTTCAACACCTCATCCGTCTGGGCCTTACGCCATGTTGCCAGCCGTACGGCTAAATCAGTATCGTGTAGCGCCAGAATCTGTGCGGCCAGTAGTGCCGCATTGGCGGCGCCGGCTTTACCAATCGCCAGCGTCCCTACCGGAATACCGCGCGGCATTTGTACAATAGAGTAGAGGCTATCAACCCCGCTCAGGGCGGCGCTTTGTACTGGTACGCCAAGCACCGGTACCAGGGTTTTCGCCGCCAGCATGCCAGGAAGATGAGCCGCGCCACCGGCGCCGGCGATGATCACCTGAAAACCCTTCCCGGTCGCCTGTTCAGCAAAGCTAAACAGTTTGTCCGGCGTGCGATGAGCGGAGACCACTTCACAGTGGTACGGAACAGCCAGGCTGGTGAGAATTTCCGCAGTGAATTGCATGGTTGCCCAGTCACTTTTAGAACCCATAACAATAGCGATACGGGCCGGTACGGCGTTGGATGACATGCGGATCTGACTCCTGTGATTGTACAAACATCATCTGAGAACCGGCGCGCTGAGTGATGGCGAGGTGTCAGAGGGGAAGGGCAGAGAGAATAACATGACTGCGCAGCGAGGAAAACGGTTGCGCTGTCCTGTAAAGGGGAAAATTTGCACTTTTACCGATTAAAAAATGGAAGAGCATCTGCTTCATTTCGTTCCGCCCGATCGGGATATTGCGCTTATCGCCGCACGGGGTGTTGGGGCGTTGCTATTTGTGTCTGCAAAAAGGGCATGGTTATAGTACGCGACGTGGTACGAACCCTTCCAGGGAATGGTCCAATGGCCGGTGTTGGTGAACTGACGTTTTGTCGCGCAAATCCCGTTACGCACAGCTTAAAAAAACGATGGCACCGATTAAATAACCATTAACTGGCTCAACGGCTAACACAGGGCAATACCATTATCTGTATTAGGCTAAAGTGTACTAGTGTGATTACCAAGGGATACTGACGGTATAATTACCAGGCGATTTTGACGCAACCAGATTACCAACTCCTCATATCTCTATCAAACAAAGGGCCATCAGGCCGTTTGTTGTATTGATTTTACTCTGGCGACGCGTAAGGCTGTCGTGTTCATATTTTGGCGAAGCCAGATGCTCCGAACGCCTCCGGGACTGATGTCCATACCGTACTCAGTCTTCACTTTCAGGGCGACTTTTTGTTGACCCAGATGAGGATGCTCGGTAGGAAATTGCACAACTGTATTCTCAATGCTGAGCTCTGTGCAGTTTTTATGCCTCAGATTAGGCGTTTCTTGCCGTTTAAGTGCGTTGATCCCACCTTCTTTAAGACGTCGTCGGTGTCGGTAAATTGTATCGCGGGATACGCCGCTGAGGCGTGATGCTTCGGCGACATTACCAGGCTTGTCAGCCAGGGCCAGTACATCGAGTTTTTTCTGGACGACGGCCTCTTCCATTGGCGCTTTAACGGGCTCAGTAACGTGTCGAAAGCCTGCAAAATCATGGGCGTCTCTCGCGATACGTTTTACCGTTATCGTGAGCTTGCCGATGAAGGTGGCGTGGAGGCGTTGATAAATCGCAGCCGTCGCGCTCCTAACCTTAAGAACCGAACCGATGAGGCTACTGAGCGGGCTGTTGTTGATTATGCTGTCGCATTCCCGGCCCACGGCCAGCACAGGACCAGCAACGAGTTGCGTAAACAGGGCGTTTTTATCTCCGGCAGTGGTGTCTGTTCTGTCTGGTTACGTCATAACCTTGAAAACTTCAAAAAACGCCTGAAAGCACTGGAAGAGAAAGTGGCCCGCGATGGCATTGAACTGACTGACAGCCAGATCGCCGCACTGGAACGTAGAGCCAGTGATGACGAAGACTGTGGTGAGATTGAAACCGCTCATCCGGGTTATCTGGGCTCACAGGACACGTTCTATGTGGGCAACCTGAAAGGCGTCGGGCGTATCTATCAGCAGACGTTCGTTGATACGTACTCGAAAGTGGCTCATTGCAAGCTCTACGTCACTAAAACACCGATTACAGCGGCTGATTTACTGAATGATCGTGAGCTGCCATTTTATGCGTCTCAGGGTCTGCCGATGCTGAGGATACTGACCGACAGAGGCACTGAGTTCTGCGGCAAAGTGGAGCAGCATGATTAGCAGCTTTATCTGGCGATAAACGACATTGAGCATACGAAAACGAAGGCAATGTCACCGCAGACCAACGGCATCTGCGAGCGGTTCCATAAAACAGTTTTATCAGGTGACGTTCCGCAAAACGTTATATGGCGATCTTGATGCATTACAATCGGATCTTGATGAATGGCTGGCTCACTATAATAATGAGCGAACCCATCAGGGGGAAATGTGTTGCGGGCGGACGCCAATGGAAACGTTACTTGATGGAAAGCACATCTGGTCTGAGAAAAATTTAAGCCAGATGTAATCTGACAGATACCTGTATAAATAACCGGTAACTGTCAGATCAGGTCTGAGCTAATACACCTCATAATAGCATGTATATTTTTTCGAAAGGATTATTTCTGTTTCATCAGTCTGTTTTACTCATAGATACAGGCATAAAAATTCTGGATCTATGAGTAAAATTGTAACTATCCTCGATTGATAATACGAAGAAAATCCTCTTTGTTTGATATAAGTGAGAGAGCATTGGCAATGATTTCATCGCTGAAAATCGATGCGACTTGTTTTAGCACATCGATATGCTCCTTCTCTTTAGCGATAACACCAATGGCAATAATCATCACATTGCTTCTATCCCAGATAACACCATCAGGAAATTGAAAAATTTCAATACCCTTTTTTATAATGATATTATTTGCTGATTTAGGTAGATGAGGAAGGGTAATGCCATTTCCCAAGAATGTGGAAACCTGCTGCTCCCTTTCCGCGAGGAAAGCGATACAATCCTGGTTGACATAGCCTTTTTCTTTAAAATCCTTGCCTACCATAGTTAAGACTTCGGCTTTATTTTTTGCTTGGCAGCCTAAATGAAGGTTATCGATTGTAACATTATCTATCATACCCTGTCTCCTGTGCGACGAAACTTATGGTATTCTCATGTAAAATATTATTGTACTATTTTTCGGCAGACAGTTCTTCTTCTAATTGCTCCAATGACTTGTTCGACGTTTCTGGTAAGGCGAATATAACAAATAAAATAACTAAATAGTTGATGACCGCAAGAATCAGGAACACGGGACCCAAACCGAATTTTGCCTGCATTATCGGGAATAAATAACTGACGATGGCATTCATTATCCACATAAAGAATACCGAAATGCCCATGGATAATCCGCGGAATTTTAAGGGGAAAAGTTCAGCTAACACCACCCACGTCAGAAATCCCATGGTGCCTTGCATCACGCCGACAAATAACGCCCCCAGCAGCCAGATAACCGTGGCTTTTATATCGCCAACCAGGGTATAGTCAGCCCCGGCTATGATCAGATGTAATGTTGCCATAAGGGCAAACCCTGCGATAATCAACGTTTTGCGTTTAAAGCGGTCAACCAGGAACGCCACCCCGAAGACCATGCCGCCGACAGAAAACACACCATTCAAAACATTACATATCAATGAGGTTCTTTCCGAAAAACCAGCGGTTCGGAGTATTTCTGTACCATAATACATAATAACATTCACCCCGGTTGTTTGCTGCAATGCAGCCCAAGCGATACCAACCAAGAGCAATTTGAAAATCCACGGGGTGCTGAGAATGGTAGCCAGAGACCCACTTGAGCTCATCTTCTTTTCTGCTTCGATATTAATCAATGTCACAATATCTTCAAATTCCTTTTTTGCTCTTTCTACTGGTCGAATTTGTTTTAATATTGTTAATGCCTCTTCCTGTCGATTTTTGCTCACCAACCAGCGAGGACTCTCGGGCGAACGCCACATACCGATAAGCAAACACATGGCAGGTATTGCCTGAACGATTAACATGTATCGCCAAACGTTCGGTAGATGCCCCCAGACATAACCAATGACGGCATTCACTGCAAAGGCGGCTAATTGGCCGATGACAATGGCCACTTCATTTAATCCGGTGAGTTTTCCCCGCATTTCCGTTGGCGCGACTTCGGATATAAACGCTGGCGCGGTAACCGATGCTCCGCCCACGGCATAACCAAGCAAAAAGCGAGCAATCAATAGAATGGTGATATTGGGTGATAACGCCGATATCATGGCGCCGAAGAAGAAGACGAACGATAAATATAATAAATATGTCCTTCTGCCAAAATAGTCTGCCAGTCTGCCGCCACAGACACTACCAAGTGCGGCACCAATGAGCAGTACGCTCATGACAAGACCTTCGGTGGTAGGTGTAAGACCCATCCCTTCTTTTAAAGAAGGAAAAGCACCATTGATAACACCTGTATCATAACCAAAGAGCAAACCACCGAACGTAGCAACTAATGTTATTTGGTGCAATCGTTTTCTTTGCTGTATATTCATTTCCATTACTAGCGACATGTTTTCACCTTTTATTCGATTAGCAGGTGGCGTCAAAAAATTCCTTCAGTATACATTATACTAATGGTTGTGATTCCTTGTGAATCAACGGTGATGAAGGTTTTTTTGGCACAGTGAGTTATTATTTGTCTAAAATAATTTATATAAGTTAATTGAATTTAAAAAAGTCTTATAATAATCCACTTTTCAATATAGGTTTTATTTTCTGCGCTTCCCCAGTCATTATTGCCTTGTTTTAGATCTTAACCCACCGGCGTTCTTGCGCGGACTGAGCAATAGCCTCTAACACTTGTGAGACCCGTAATCCTTCTTCAAAATCGGGCCATAGTTTATCTCCGGCGGCAATACCGTTAATCAGATCCCTGATTTCGATCGTTTTTTGATCATTAAAACCAAATCCATGCCCGGCTGAAACACAAAAGGGGGCATAGTCCGGATGAGTAGGTCCGACCAGGATGGTTTTGAAACCCTGTCTTTCCACAGGATCGTCATGCCGATAAAGTTTTAATTCAGCCATTCTCTCTTGGGTGTAAGCAATCGACCCCTTTGTACCGGTGACCACATACGTTAAGCCCATTTTACAACCGCTGGCGATCCGTGATGTTTCAATCACTCCCATGACGCCAGAATCAAAACGAACTAACGCGCTCGCTTGATCTTCATTTTCAACCTTAACCCGCTTGGTGGGGTCCTGAGGATCGGGACGTTCAGCGATAACGGTTGCCATATCGCCGGCAACTTCATGAATATTGCCGATAAGGTAATGGGCCATATTAACGATATGCGCGGCAAGATCGCCCAGTGCGCCTAAACCGGCTAAATTTTTCTTGCAATGCCAATCAATAGGTGTCTGAGGGCTGGCTAAATAATCTTCGTTATGGGTGCCGTAAAAATGTACTATTTCGCCAATTTCGCCGTTTTCAATAATTTGCTTGGCTAACTGTGCAGCAGGGTTTTTCATATAGTTAAACCCTACCAGCGTCTTAACGTTAGCTTTTTTTGCGGCGGCAACCATCTCGGCGGCATCGCCTGCGGTCAGAGCCAGCGGCTTTTCGCTATAGACATGCTTGCCATGCTTGATAGCTTCGAGGGCGACCTCTTTATGGAGAAAATTGGGAACACAGATATCGACGACGTCAATGTTAGGATCACTTACCAACTGATGCCAGTCCGCCGTATAACGTTTGAAACCAAAGTCCTTTGCTTTTTTCTCTGCCAATTCTTCATTTATTTCTGCAAGCATTTCTTTAACTATTTTCCCTTTTAACGGGAAAACAGTAGCTGCTTGTGCATAAGCTATAGCATGGCAACGGCCAATATAACCCGTACCCACTAATCCAATTTTGACTTCTTTCATTATTGATTCTCCTTACCTTTGCATTACCCGCTAAAACGCATCACTGCGGGTAGCCAATAATCGCCGGGAAAAAACATGCCTTGCGGAATTGTAATACCCCGTCATGAAAGAGCGCCCCGACGTTAAATGCCCGCGACCTCGCGAATATAGCGCCTGGCTTTAACAGCATATTCAAAAGGATTTGCTTTGGCGGGATCTTGTTCCGCCTCCACCACTATCCATCCTTGATAACCAAAATCCTCCAGCAGCTTAAAGACCGGCTTGAAATCAATCACCCCATCGCCCGGTACCGTAAAGGTCCCCTTTTTTACGCCGTCGAGGAAACTGAGTTTATGGGCGCGAACCTCGGCAACCAACTCATCCCGCACATCTTTCAGATGAACATGGTTGATGCGCGGCAGGTGTTTTTCCAGGATGTGCAGCATCGCTTCCTGCGAACCTTCTGAGTAATAGGCATGACCGGTGTCATAGAGCAGGTAAACATTGTCATCTACCAGGTCCATAAACCGATCTATTTCCTTGGTGGTCTGAATACCGGTGCCCATATGGTGATGAAGGCCAACAGTCATTCCTTTTTCGGCGGCCAGGTCCGCCAGCTTGTTATAGCCGCTTGCCACCAGGCTCCACTCTGCGTCGGTAAAGATGGGCCGTCCTTCCAGTACTGGCTTCGGCGTGCCCTGTGTACTGCGCGACTGTTCTGAACAGCCGATGACTTTCGCCCCCATGGCATGAAGAAAATCCCGGTGGGTAATAAATTCATCGATGGTCTTGTCTGTTTGCCCGTCGGCAAAAAAAGTGCTGAACCAGGCGTTACAAATTTGAATACCGCGGATATCCAGCATTGGTTTGAGGATCCTGGGATCCCGTGGATATTTACTGCCCACTTCGCTGCCGGTAAATCCGGCCAGCGCCATTTCGCTGACCGTCTGCTGGAATGTGTTTTCCTTCCCTAAATCAGGCATGTCGTCATTGGTCCAGCCGATGGGTGCAATGGCGAGTTTGACTTTGTTTTTGTCCATGATAAATACACCTTAGGTAGAGCGATAATCGAATAAATGTTCCGAGCTCCTTCTCACTGCGCGTAACTCAAAGGCTTTTCAACCTAACGTTGGGCAAATAATCCTTGGCTATACCCTGGCTAATGGCCCGGTAACGATCACCCCTAATATCAACGTCATGTGTATCCTCCTGTAAGACGTTATGTATGTTCATCATTTGATACCTAAACCGGCGTAGTCCGATAGCCATACCGGGAAACGGCACCGTACGCATATCGATTCGTGGCATTTTTATTTCTATTGAGAAGTATATGTTTCATAACATTCAAATACAGAAAAAATATTCCATTATGAGACGGGGATCATAAATTGAACGATAATTTTTGCAACCGGTTCAGGATTTTCCATTCTGAACCGCCCCGGGAATCCTGGAGACTAGGGTGTGTCCCGTAACTATTTTTTGTACAATCGGACGCATGGTTTAACCACAAAAAGTCCTTTAATTTGGCTCGTTACGATTTCCCCGATGACGCATGGGCGCTGCTCTCCCCCATGTTGCCAGCTGAAAGAGGTTCTTCCCGAGGTGGACGCCCTTACTTTGCGCACCGACACGTTATGAATGGCATATTTTGGGTACTTTGTTCTGGTGCTCCCTGGAGAGATTTACCTGAACGCTATGGTCACTGGAAAACGATTTACAACCGCTTTAACCGGTGGTCTAAAGCTGGGATAATGAACAGTATTTTCAATAAATTACTCCAGATTCTGGACGAAAAAGAGTTAGTTGACTGGGATGTCATCGCACTTGATGGCAGCAACATTCGAGC
>JAATFO010000044.1 GCA_015655145.1 Enterobacterales bacterium
AATTTCGAGGCCCACGATACGGTCAACTTCTTCGCCTTTTGCCGTGACCATAATGATCGGCATCGGGTTACTCTGGCTGCGCAGGCGGCGGCAGATAGACAAACCATCTTCGCCAGGCAACATCAAATCCAGAACCATCAGATGGAATGACTCACGGGTCAGCAAACGGTCCATCTGTTCAGCATTGGCAACGCTACGCACCTGGAAGCCCTGTTCAGTCAGATAACGCTCCAAAAGTGCGCGCAGGCGCATATCGTCATCGACCACCAGAATCTTGTGATTTTCTTGCATGTAACTCTCCCAAAGGCGTGAATGCCTGAAGCTTGTATTGTTAGAAATATCAATCAAAACAGACAGCGTTTATTGGTATATATTCTAGACGAAATTGTAACAATGGATATGGTTTTCCTAATTTATCAACAATATCAGAGCAATCTTCTGCCTCCTGAGTTGGGTTTTCCCTGGGCAAGGCACAAGTGAATCCCTCCTTCCCTTTTGTCTTATGGTTAAAAACCACCCGATCTGCTTTCTGTATCGAAAAAACGTGAGATTTTAATGAAAGATTTCATTCTTAAAAAGATCTGTAAAAAAAGCTATTAATGCTCCCCGGTTTACTTTAAACCGTCTCAAGACCATTGGAATATGATTAAATTATTTGTTTAAAGAGAACATATTAATTGTTTCTTTAGAATATATACACAGCGTATTTATCGTTAAAACAAACAATAAATTAATTGAATTAGAAAGCACTAACGATCATCCATATGAATATAATTGATCGATTTTAAAACAGCGTGTAATTCAACTGAGTAATGCGTACTACCCAATACATAAAACACTTGATAGAATGTTTTCCTGCGTAAATTTGATCAGTAATATTACGCAAATCCTGATAAACTCCGCAGAATAACCTTCAACGTTTTATTTCAGAATGGACGCAACAATGAAAACGACATACAAACTCATGGTAGGTGGGTTACTTCTGGCATTAGCCGGGAATAGCTATGCAATTGATGGGCGAATCAACTTCTCTGGCGCAATTATTAAAACTGCATGTGTTATTAATGGGGGCAATGACGTTGACGTTCCGTTAGGGACATATTCAGCTGCTCAATTTAGGGAGATTGGCGATACCTCCCCAAATATTCCATTCACTCTTCCGCTGGCTAACTGTCCTGTAGCACAAAAAGAGGGTGACCCTCTTCCACATTTCCGCATATGGCTTGAAGCTGAAGCTGTTGATGCAACTCATCCTAACCTTGTGAAATTGGGCAATAGCTTCGGCGATACGATGGCAGATGGTGTAGGTATTCAAATTATGGATGCTAATACTAAAGCTGTTATGCTGCTGAATACATTACCGACTATCACTTACGATATAAAAACAGCAACAATGGATGTCAATTTGCTCGCAAACTATCAGTCTTTCAAAAGTCCGGATGACATCATTCCGGGCCCGGCTGATGCCAGTGTCAACGTCACCCTCGATTATCGTTAATCCGCTATGGAACTGGCAGGCTCAGTCAGTGAGCCTGCCAGATTAATTATTATGAAAAAAATGTAAGGCCTATTCATTACTGGATCGATTAATCACATGCGCAATGCAATCAAACGGCTAATTCAGTTAACTCTTCTATTTTTCCTTTCTATTCAGCTAAGTTATGGGGGTGGGATTCTTGTCGGGCGCACCCGGGTTATTTATGATGCCAATAAAAAAGAAGCTTCATTGCCCCTTAGCAACAAATCGGAAAACAAACCGTTTCTGATTCAGTCATGGATTGATAATGGAGACGGTAAAACACGCGGCCCGTTTGTTGTCACCCCTCCGCTTTTTCGCCTGAATGCCAATGATGAAAACAACCTTCGTATTTCATATACAGGAGGGGAATTACCGCAAGATAAAGAATCCATATTTTATATTAATATACGCGCTATTCCCTCTACCCCAAAAAATGACACTAACGAATTAAGATTAGTTATTAAGACCAGAATAAAACTTTTTTACCGCCCTGAAAAATTACAGGGAAAGCCTTATGACGCCTACAAGTTGCTGACGTTCGCACGTTCCGGCGGTCAGCTTCTAATCACTAACCCTTCACCTTATTACGTCGTGTTCAGTTACCTGACCGTTGGCAATACCGTATTAAAGGATACAGACATGATTGCCCCTGGCGGCCAACTCAACGTGACATTACCCGCGAATAACACCGGCAATACCGTTGAGTGGAGCGCAATTAATGATTACGGCGGCGATACAACTCCCGAAAAGAGAACGCTCTGATTACTTAACGTTTCACCTGACATTTTAACTGCTTCAGAAATCTCTTCAGGGACTCAGTGACAATGACAATGGATAGTTCTCCGACTGCAAAAAAACTGGGAAACTGCGCCCGCCTGCAACGTCATATCTTCACGTTATTCGTGGGCTGTACTTTCCCGATGACGGCGTTGATTATTGATGCTGCACGGGCAGAGGATGTCTATTTTGACCCGCAACTACTCGAACATAACGGGCAACAGACTGACGACGTGGACCTCTCGATTTTTGCCAAAAGCGATAAGGCCCAGGTGGCAGGTGTTTACAACACTGTTATTTACGTAAACCTTGAGCAGGCACTCCAGCAAGAAATTCGTTATGACCAGATGCCCGATGGCTCATTGTCGCCGGAAATCACCCCCGATTTACTAAGAGCCCTGAACGTCAGGGTGGATGCATTTCCTTCACTGGTCAATCATCAACATGATGCGCCTCTGGCTCCTCTGGCACAGTACATTCCAGCAGCAGCGGCTAAATTCGATTTTAACCGGATGCGGCTTGATGTCAGTATTCCGCAAGCCGCAATGGATCAGAAAGCCAGCGGGTATGTCGATCCCAAAAGATGGGATGACGGTGTTCCTGTTTTATTTTCTAACTATGCCTTTTCAGGGGCTCAGCGAAAAAATAAAAATGGCAGCGATGATTCCAGCCAATACCTGAATATGCAAAACGGAGTAAACCTGGGGCCATGGCGCTTTCGAAATTACAGCACTTACAGCAATAGTGACGGCCAGCAAAGCTGGGATGCCATTTCCACTTATGCTCAGCGTGATATCAAAAGCCTTAAATCCCAGTTCCTGATCGGCGAAAGCTCCACGCCCGGCGATCTGTTCCCCAGCCTGCAATTCACCGGTGTTCAGCTCGCTTCCGATGACAATATGCTGCCGGACAGTCAGAGAGGTTTTGCACCCACGATCCGGGGGATTGCGAACTCTAACGCTGAAGTCACCATCCGTCAGGATGGATATATTATTTATCAAAGCTATGTCGCGCCTGGTGCATTTGAAATTAACGACCTTTATCCGTCTTCTTACAGCGGCGATTTGGAAGTCACAATTACAGAAGCCGACGGAACTGAGCGCAGATTTAATCAGCCTTTTTCAGCCGTACCGGTAATGCAACGTCCGGGACGCCTAAAATACAGCGGCACCGCAGGGCGCTATCGTTCAAATAATAATGGCGACAAAAAGCCGGACTTTGCTCAGGGCACGGCGATTTATGGAGTCTCAAATGAGATCACCACGTATGCCGGTTCGTTATTATCACCAGATTATCTTTCCGGGATGGCGGGGGTCGGATTCAGCTTACTGTCTTTAGGTTCAGTTTCTGTCGATATCACGCAGGCTCAAACTACGCTGGATAACAATCAAAACAGCAGCGGCCAGTCTTATCGTATTCAATATTCTAAAAATATCGAGGCGACTGATACGAACTTCTCCGTCGCCAGTTACCGCTATTCCACCAGTGGTTTCTACGATTTTGATGAAGCGAATCAGTCTCAGGATAACGCAACGCAAGATAGCCATAAGCGCAGCAAATATCAGGTCAGTGTTAATCAGGCGCTGTGGGAAGGCGCAAGTATGTATGCCTCGGCCTACCAGCAGGACTACTGGCGTGATAGCAACAAAGAGAAAAATATTTCCCTCGGAATGAACTCTACCTTTAACGGAATCAGCTATAACCTGTCCTACTCCTACAGCCAGCTTGACGGAGAAGATAACGATCAACAGATAGCGTTGAATATTCGCGTTCCGTTAAGCCGGTGGCTGCCACAAAGCTGGGCAACTTATAATATTACGCACGATAAAGAGGGTGAAACCCGCCAGCAAATCGGACTCAGCGGCACCGCTCTGGACGATCATCGTCTCAGTTACTCACTGCAGCAGAGTCATACCCAGCAGGGAGAAACCGACAGCAGCAATATTAATGCTTCCTATCGTTCATCATACGGCACGCTGAACACCGGTTATTATTACGACAACGATTCGCAGCAAATCAGTTACGGCATTGCCGGTGGCGTCGTTGCCCATGCCCATGGCGTTACGCTATCCCAACCTTTGGGCGATTCTTTTGCCCTGATTGATGCTAATGGGGCAAGTGGTGCAAGAGTACAAAATCTTCCTGGCCTCAGAACAGACTGGCGTGGCTACGCGGTCGTTCCATATCTCACGTCTTATACCGAAAATCGCATCGTTCTCGACACAACGACCCTCCCTGATGAAGTCGATGTGACTAACACATCTGAATTAGTCATTCCCAACAAAGGAGCAATGGTTGTGGCACATTTTGATGCCCACATAGGCGTGCGCGCCTTAATCAAACTGGTACGCAATGACGGCACGACGGTTCCTTTCGGTGCCGTCGCAGTCAGTGAAGATCAATCGCTGGAAAACATCGTAGATGATGGCGGCGTCCTTTATCTCTCCGGAATAAAAACGGGCGAACAGGTGGATTTACATGTGAAGTGGGGTATTGCGGCAAACCAGCAGTGCAAAGCCAGCATAAATTTGAAGTCCGTTGCGTCATCGGTGCAATCCGTCACGGCCTCATGCATTTAAGGATAAAAACATGAACCACAGAAAAAACGTTTTGTTTGCACTGATACTGGGGTTCTCAGGCCTCTATGAATTGTCCGCATTCGCCGGATCGGCAACCTGCGATCCCAGGAATGGCAGTGCGGCAACTTATGAAAATTCTATTCTGCGTGACCTGAGTAGCAATGAGAATGCACGAGGCAGCATTATCACTGAGCCAATGAACAGCAGTCAGGAGAACTACCAAATTAGCTGTAACTGTTCAGCGGCAGATGCATCAGGCGCGAATGGCGTGCTGATAATGTACAGTCTGCAAACCTCGTTGCCGCTAGGTCACACCACTGACTACTTCAAAATCAATGATCATCTTGACGTAATGACCCAAGTCGCCATCCCTAAAAATGGCAATGTTACCGTTCCTACCAGCAAAGCCGTCAGTGACGGGACACATCATTGGGATAAGGAAAACACCGGTATCTGTGCTCAACAAAGCACACAAGATAACCTGAACACCGGTTCGCAGGGCAAAGTAGACCTTTACATTACGACACCTTTTATTGGCGAACTCACTATTCCACGCATTGAAATTGCCCGGGTTTATGCCTCTTCGGCAACGGTAAACACAACGGCTCCCCCGCTGGGATCGCCAGTAGCAGTTTTATATCTCAGCGGAACAATTACGGTGCCACAAAACTGTGAGATCAATCAGGGAGAAATTATCTCCGTCAGGTTTGGCACAATTCAGGCTAGTCGTTTTACTAAGATAAATACGCCACCTGACGGTTTCCGGCCTGTAACTTTTGATATCAAATATGACTGCACAAAAAGCGGGTTACCGGTCATCCCCAACAACGATAAGTTAGAGATGATTCTGGAGGGGCAGGACGTTGAGAATCAATATTACCTGATTGCACGCCGCCGCCCTTCCGATAACAAGGCAGATATTGGGATTGTGGTGCAGGATGCCGGTGGAACCTACATGCCCTTCGCACAAGGCGTTTTACCCATGAATCAGAATGGGTTGGGTAAAGTCACCCTCACCGCATTCCCAATCAATCTGGTGGGCGGTGAACTCGATACCGGCGAATTCGAAGCGACGGCGACGCTAAAAGTCGATATCCGTTAATTAAATCAGGCAGCGTCCCCGCTGCCTGTTTTCCTTTCTTAATTCAGAATCTCAATACTGATTAACCGGCTGTCGGCGCGGCCATGATCATCGACGGCGCGGATTCGATATTGCCCGTTGTTGATGGGCCGCCAGTCGATGGCCGATTTACTGGCGGAACTGCCGAGGTAAATATCATCGACAAACCAGTAGACCGTTTTGCTGTCCGCATCCGTCACCGCGTTAAACGAAATCCTGTCGCGCCCTTGCTGCGATTGCCGCAGGGTGTAGACCGTATTTTTGAGGGGAGACGTAATGCGTGGCGGATTTCCGCTGACCTCCACGCCCTCATCTTTACAGTGGTTCACCGGTGGTTTGCGCTTTGGCAGCCCCGCCTGAGCGAACACATTGGCCAGATCTGACGGCCAGAACTCGAACACTTCCGTGCGGGTTTCGTTTTCTTCATAAGGCGGACACGCGACTTCACCGGTCAGCTTATCCAGCCTGACAGGG
>JAATFO010000099.1 GCA_015655145.1 Enterobacterales bacterium
CACTCTGGCAACAAACTCGCCAGGAAAACCGGGGCGGTTCAGAGGAGCGGGGTAAGTGTATTATTGATCGTAGAAAGCGACGATTATCATAAAGTGGTATAGGTGTCCATGAACGTTATTAATCGACGCACGCAATTTAACATAATATACATTATGCGCATCTAGATGACTGTACGTGGATTATGAGATTTTTAGCCTGTGATTACCTTCTTCGAACAGCCTTCCTTTGCGCCAAAAGCTCCCTAGGATCAATGAACAATCCCTCACGAACATCCTGCAATGACCGTTCGAGCAGACATTCCAATGCGCTCAACTCGTTATAATAATAAATTTTCCCGCTCGGGCCGGAAAACGGCAAAAAAACTGAATCATCCAACAACCCAACACGCCCCCAGTCAGGCCGCAATATCCGTGGAGAAAAGTCGCATAAAAAAACCGTTAATAAACAGTTAATTGCGAATTCAGCTATGAGTAACACCCGAGCTTCCCTTGAACTCGAGGGCCACCGTATCAGTGATACTGACTGGCAAAGAATCAGACGGATATCTCACAAATTGGCGAAAGTCATTTAGTAGAAAATTGACAATACAAATATTTACAAAACCAGACATTCAGTTATCCTAAAAGCCCGCATTCCTAATGGAATGGGTGGGTATGATGCAAAATCACTGGCGAAAGCGCTAGTAAATCCAATTATGGGTGATAGCAGTCAGTTCATTCCAACCCGGATTAACAACATTTCAAATAAATTGAACGCAGCAGGATTGAAAACAACTCTCGTTGAAAAATATCCATAAACTGTTCTGCAAATCCGGTGATCCGCGCCCTCCTCGCCCGCGCTGCGGTGAGCGCGGATCACCGGATTTTTCGTACCTGTAGAACGATAACAATATCCGTTTTTGTTGAATCACTCCCTTTGCAATTTTGCCTAATTGAATCCACGGCCCCAAAAGATTTTTTACACAGTGCTGGCACAAATCCAACCTAATCCGCTCCCCGTCACCGAATTCCGAACCATAACCTGCAACTCGGTCTATAGACAAATACTCCTGAAATTCCGGGTTATCCAGTTCAGTCCGACGCCCGCAATGGTCGCAGATTTTGGCGGACAGAGACAAAATCTCGGTTTTTGAAAACTGCTGCATATCACCCTCATAAAAATGTTTTGCCCGCGCTACGCTCGGCCAACCCCGGACGTTACCGGATGGTCTATTTCGGCGACAACTGCAACAAATCGCTTTCCCCCCTTATCGTGGCTGGCTGGGTGGTGGGTGCCGCCACGCTGGCGGGCGGCGTGGCTCTTGCTTGTCTCTTGCCACAGAAAGAATCCGGTTTCCTGAAGTTGCGAGAAGCTTCGCTTTCTTGAAAGTGCCTCTATCCGGCCGCGTGGCGTGGCCGGGATTGATGGAGGTTCATCCCATGCGGACCCGCTCCCTTATGGCCTACCGCCGCCACTATGGGCCAGTCCGGCTCTCACTAAGGTTGTTGCGTGCACAACCAAATCCGGCGTAGGCTGCTCTTAACATTGGCAAGATCATTTCAAATCTACGTGACGGATAAATGGACTGTACACAGGCGCATCCGGCTTTAAGATGCCTTCATTGGTGAAATCACTATTCCGGTTGAATGGAACCAGGGGCCATTCGTTCCATTTCCCCAGCTTGACGATGTAGTTCTTCACTTTCTCTTCAAGGTCATTTTTTAGGACATCGGCCTCTTTGCCAGCGAGCCCGCCCCGTACGCCATGAATCAGGTAAGGCTCAAGAACGTTAAATCCAACATAATGCAAGGAATACATAAAGGGCCACAGCATTAAACGCGTGTCTCCCTCTCTGCCGTCTGGCAAGCATAGCCGCGCTGACGCCGCCCCGGTTGAGACCAAAAGAGCATTTTTTCCTTGCAATATGCCATTCTCATAGCGCTTTCCGCTTCGGTACAAGCCGCCATAAACAAATACGCGGTCCATCCATCCCTTTAAAATAGCGGGTACGCCGCACCACCAGAACGGAAAATGAAAAACCACAATGTCTGCATTGAGGAGTAGCCCGATGTGTCGGTTTATTTCCTCTGGCAGTGACTTCACGTCCCAACTGTGACGCTGTTCTTGCATCACATCGAATCTGTCTGTGTTTTGTCTCTGGTTGTAATGCCAACTTGCTTCGCGCGGATCGAAGTCTTCATGATATAGGTCGATCAGATTCACATCATGACCTTTCTCAGCCCATATTTGCTGCGTCGTTTCGGCAAGCTTGGCATTGAATGATCTTCTCTCGGGGTGAGCTAATATGATTAATACATTCACGATAATGCTCCTTATTATGTGATTTGTAAGTTGTTTATGCCATAGATAGCCAAGCCATATAGCCAAGCTTGACTAAAAGTCATCACTCCTTGATCTTCGCCCTATGTTCTTGGTCAAAAAGGAAAAAGATTGCTGGTCACAAAGTCTACAATCACCTGAATTTTTACTGATAGGTGATAGGTGATGGCTTGATGTCCAGAGCACATGAAGAACCATGCTCTCCTGGTTATATTTTTCCAGTATGGCCACCAAACAACCCTGCTATAATTGTGGGTATTTGTCAAAGTGAATCGCCACGGATAATCTAGACACTTACGATCCGTTGATGATATTGGTTTTCGTATTCTGCCGGTGGCATCTGATAGGCGGTGACGTCGGGTCGCCACGAGACCAGAGTGCGGATCAACTGCATCCTCGTGAGGTGCCGTATCTGGTCACGTAACTCATCCGGGGCAGAAACGATATTCATCTGGATTATTTGAAGTGCAATACGCCGCGCAGCAACAGCCGTTTTGCGGCAGACTTTCAGGACACGTAACGTTTCAATCATTCCGCTACGAGTTTTTGGTGTGACGGTACGTATGCGTGAAAAAGCAGCGTGAGCAGCACTTTCTGCATCGATAGTATCGCTTTAACCACGCTTACGGCGTTCCATTTTATCCAGTGCTGTGACCTCCAAAACTTCGACTCCGGCACTCTGGAACAACCGGCGCGGCAGAGCCAACCGTCTTGCCGTGGCATTGCTGATCGGCAGCGTTCGCACGCTGCGTGAACATCAGGCACTGATCTGTCGTCAGTATGGCTATCGTGATTTTGCCTTGCCATGGACCTTCAGACTGATCCGGTTAGTGTTCACCCGCAGTTGGCTCAGCAATGAACGATCGGGTCTGCTTTTCGATCTGGCTACCCGTTGGCTTGTGCAAAATAAAATACTGTTGCCGGGCATCACCACACTGACCCGTCTGATATCCGAAATACGTGAAAAATCAGCAGGCAGGCTCTGGGCACGTCTGTCCGGACTGGCATCAGGCGAACAGTGCTCATTACTTGATGAACTGTTACAGGTGCCTGACGGAGTACGCATATCACGTTTTGATCAGTTAAGAAAAGGTCCTGTTGCCATCAGCGGCCCGGCATTTAATCAGGCCGTTTCTCGCTACCTGAAACTAAAAGCATTTGTCATGCAGTATCTCGACTTCACCGGTATTCCTCCGGTGTGTTTCAATGCACTCGCCCGGTATGCTGATATGATTTCAGTGTACAAAATAGCCCGGATGCCGCCCGCAAGACGAACAGCAATAATGCTGGTTGCCTTTGACGTTCCTCCGAAATATCGGCCCTGGTGACCGTCAGTATATGTTCGGTATTGCTGGCTTAAGCCTGTAATATTGGTATGGAGCCCTTTATTCGACCCAAATTTGGTAGCGTTTTTCTCATGACCGAGATGGTCAGTAAGCTCTGTATTGAGTGCTCCCCCCCCCTATTTTATTCAATTCTATATTCACTTTTTATATTGCAAATGCTTAATCCTGTTGTCATGTCATTGTCATTATTATTGCGAATAATTAATACGTAAGTCATAAGGCGCGATGACAACAATTTGTTTCCCTATACAGGAAAGAGATAATTTATGAGTGATAACAATACTGTTCAATCTGGCATGCAACACATTCAGACACTGCCAAAAATATATCAAAAGAACAGTCGCCTCACTGTTCTTTTTTTTGTGCTCTTATTGGTCATCGGCATTGCATTTGCCGGAGTGAATTTATTTAACGATGTAAATGATTCGGGGGCGCAGTACACCAGTTATGTTCCCTTTCTGTTATTGGGACTGGCCCTGTTGATTGCGCTTGGTTTTGAGTTTGTGAATGGTTTCCATGACACAGCCAATGCTGTCGCCACAGTGATTTATACGCACTCATTACCGCCAATGGCAGCGGTAATCTGGTCAGGTGCGTTTAATTTTCTCGGTGTTCTACTCTCCAGCGGCGTGGTGGCATTTGGTATTATCTCGCTGTTGCCGGTCGAACTCATTTTACAGGCAGGTACCGGGAATGGTTTCGCCATGGTCTATGCCCTGCTGTTCTCGGCAATTATCTGGAATCTCGGCACCTGGTGGCTTGGTCTTCCCGCCTCATCATCCCATACGCTTATTGGCTCGATAATTGGTGTTGGTGTCGCCAATGCACTGATTCACGGTCGTACAGGTACCAGTGGCGTTGACTGGGATCAGGCAATCAAAGTCGGCTATTCACTTTTGTTATCACCGGTCATTGGCTTTGTGTTCGCTGCATTGTTATTACTGATACTGAAAGCGGTGGTTAAAAATCGTCAGCTTTATACCGCCCCCCAGAGTGATGCTCCCCCCCCACTGTGGATCCGCAGTTTGCTGATTCTGACATGTACCGGCGTTTCATTTGCCCACGGTTCCAACGACGGCCAAAAAGGGATGGGGCTGATTATGCTGATCCTGGTCGGTACCATGCCTATCGCTTATGCCTTGAACCGGACGTTGCCGACGGAACAAATTCCCCGGGTTGCGGCGCTAACGACAGTGGTCAACAATGATTTGCATCAACACGCGTTTCCGGCCGGGCAGACTGCGCCGCGCGATATATTGTCCGGCTATGTGCGTACCCGCATGCTGACCCCAAATGTGGTTCCGGCGCTGGCGCAATTGACCGGCACTATCGGTGATGAAATTCGCCAGTATGGTTCAGTGGATAAGATTCCGGCACAGTCGGTATCCAATACCCGCAATGATATGTATCTGGTCTCCGAAACCATCAAACATTTGAAAGAAGAAAAACAACTGACGTTGTCTGTCGACACCTGGCATAACCTCGATGCACTTAAAGCCGAGCTGGACAACGCCACCCGTTTTATTCCGTTTTGGGTGAAAGTTGTTGTCGCGATTGCTCTTGGATTAGGCACGATGGTCGGCTGGCGGCGCATTGTGGTGACCGTGGGGGAAAAAATCGGTAAAACGCATCTGACTTATGCGCAGGGTGCCAGTGCCGAACTGGTGGCGATGGCCACCATCGGTGCCGCGGATGCCTTCGGCCTGCCGGTTTCTACCACTCATGTGCTTTCTTCCGGCATTGCCGGCACCATGGCAGCCAATAAATCCGGCCTGCAAATGTCAACGTTGCGCAATCTGTTGATGGCTTGGGTACTGACGCTACCGGCATCGATCCTGCTTGCTGCCGTGCTGTATTGGATCTTCAACCATTTTTGATCCCGGACTAACGGAGAACACACTATGTCTATGCATGAATTAAAGTATGACATTGAGTTTAATCAACGTCTGTTAGAAGAGTTTTATGATAGCTATGACGAAGAGCTGGAAATGGAACTCGATGATCTGCGTTTTGACGACACAGAAATAAATAGTGTTCAGAAAAGGGACTGGCGCAAACAGTATTTCCGCGAACTCCTGCGCTTACAGGGCGAGTTGGTGAAACTACAAGAATGGGTTATGCATAACGGCCACCGCCTGGTGGTCATTTTTGAAGGGCGCGATGCTGCCGGCAAAGGCGGGGTGATCAAACGCATTACCCAACGTCTGAACCCGCGGACGTGCCGGGTAGCCGCGTTGCCCGCTCCCAATGACCGTGAACGCACTCAATGGTATTTCCAGCGTTATATTGCCCATCTGCCAGCGGCGGGAGAAATGGTGTTGTTCGACCGCAGTTGGTACAACCGTGCCGGTGTGGAGAAAGTGATGGGTTTTTGCAGTGATGCGGAATATGAAGAATTCTTCCGCAGCGTACCTGAGTTTGAAAAAATGCTAACACGCAGTGGTATCCAAATCATCAAATACTGGTTTTCCATCACCGATGATGAACAGGAATTACGTTTCCTCAGTCGCATCCATGACCCGCTTAAACAATGGAAACTCAGTCCGATGGATCTGGAAAGCCGTCGCCGCTGGGAGGATTACACCGAAGCGAAAGAAATTATGCTGGCGCGTACGCACATTCCTGAAGCTCCGTGGTGGGTGGTGCAAGGCGTGGATAAAAAAAAGGCCCGCCTGAATTGCATTAATCACCTGTTGCAACAGGTGTCGTATGAAGAAGGCCCTAATAATCTTATCGCGTTGCCGCCACGCAAACATAACCCGAACTATAGCCGCACGCCAGTGCCGCAGAGTATGGTGGTCCCGGAAATTTTCTGAATGACGTACGGATGAATTGGCGGCTTCCACTGTCGTGAGTGCCGCGCTGTATTCCCACTGACCCATACCGGGATATTTATCCGGGTATACCGGTATTTATCTGGTCAGTCACACGGGCAATCGCCGGGGGAAACGTTGTCTGATTCGCTCATTTTATCGCGCCCCCGTAATCTCGGATAATTCAGTGTGTTAATCCACGGTTGATCAGCATCGGTTCAATTTTCGGCGCTTGCCCTCGCCAGTGATGATAAAGCTGTTCTAAATCAGCGCTATTACCACGAGATAAGATCATCTCGCGCAAACGCTGACCATTGGCGCGCGTTAACCCGCCCTGCGTGTTGAGCCATGCATAGCCATCATCTGCCAGCATTTCGGTCCATAAGTAAGCGTAATAGCCCGCAGCATAGCCATTTCCCCAGATATGCTGAAAATAACTGGAGCGATAACGTGGCGGGACTGTCGCCAGATTGATGTTATTTTCCGCCAGAGCTTGTTGTTCAGTCTCTTCAACAGATTGCAGTGGTTGATCCGCTGACCGGTTATGCCAGTGCATATCCAGTAATGCCGCCGCCAGTAGTTCGGTCATGTCATAGCCTTTGTTGAATTTATCGGCGTTGATCATTTTCCTGCGCAGTGTTACAGGCATCGGTTCGCCGGTTTGATAATGACGGGCAAACTGCGTAAATACCTGTTCATTGCTGGCCCAGTGCTCATTGAATTGCGATGGAAACTCGACAAAATCACGCGGCGTGGCGGTGCCGGAAAGACTTGGGTATTGCTGCCCGGCGAACATCCCGTGCAGGGCATGACCAAATTCATGGAATAAAGTAATCACTTCATCCCATGACAGTAATGCGGATTGACCTGGTGCCGGTTTACTGAAGTTGGCGACATTGTAAATAACCGGTTGGCTGGCCAGTAAGGTCGATTGATCAACAAAGTTACCCATCCATGCGCCGCCGCCTTTGTTATCGCGTTTGAATAAATCGGTATAGAACAACGCCAGCGGTTGATCATCGTGATCAAACACCTCATAGACCTGGACATCATCTTGATAAACCGGCAAATCTTTGCGTTCTCTAAACGTCACGCCATACAGTTGGGTGGCGGTATAAAACACGCCTTTTTCCAGCACGCTGCTTAAAGCAAGATAGGGTCGAATTTGCGTGGTATCGAGGTCATAGCGGGAGCGACGCACTTGTTCGGCATAAAAGGCCCAATCCCAGGGCGCCACGGTAAAATCGCCACCCTGCTGCGCGATAACGGTCTGGATATCCGCCGCTTCACGCTGTGCACGTGCCACCGCCGCCGGGACGATTTTGCGCATAAAGTCCATTGCGGCTTGCGGCGTTTTAGCCATTTGATCCTGCAGTTGCCATTCAGCATAGCTGTTAAAACCAAGCAGTTTTGCTTGTTGGGCGCGCAACTGCGCCAGGCGAACAATAAGTTGACGGGTGTCATTATTATCTCCCTTTTCGGCCCGCGTGACGGAGGCATTATACAACGCGTTACGCGTGCGGCGATCGCTCAGGTTCTGTAAATCAGGCTGCTGTGTGGTGTTCTGCAGCACCAATAACCATTGATCATCGATGCCGCGAGCCCGGGCGGCTTGCGCGGCGGCGCTTATTTCGTCATCACTTAATCCAGCCAGCGCTGCCTGGTCAGCGATGTGCAACGCCGCCTCTTTACTCGCAGCCAGTAAGCGATTAGTAAAGCGGGTACTGAGTGTCGCCGCCTCCTGATTGAGCGTTTTTAATGCCTTTTTATCGTGTTCAGAAAGACTGGCGCCCGCTAGTTGAAAGGCATTCCAGGTAACCTCGACCAGACGCAATGATTCTGCGTCCAGCGACATATGATGCCGTTGTTGGTAGACCGCGTTAAGTCGGACGAACAAACGGCTGTTTAATTTGATGTCATCGTTCAGCGCCGCCAGTTTAGGGGCAAACTCTTCATCAATCATTTGTAACTCATCACTGCTATTGGCGGCGGTCATGGCATTGAACACATTGATGACCCGGTGCAGTAACTGCCCGCTTTTTTCCAGTGCCACACAGGTGTTTGCAAACGATGGCGCCGCTGAACTGGCGGTAATATCCTCGATTTCTTGCAATTTCTGCTGTATACCGGCTTCAATCGCGACACGATAATCGCCGGTATTAATTTTATCAAATTGCGGAGCCTGAAACGGTAATGGGCTGGCCTGAAAAAACGGGTTATGGTACTCGCCGGACATGGTTATCTCCTGATTCTGTATTTGCTGTAAACGGGCTCGCTGGCGAGCGATTGCCTGGCGTGAGGCTGAGGTATTTACGCATCTGATGCCAAAAGATACATCGTTCGGGCAGGTGCTGTCAGTACTCTCAATATTATATTGTGGGCACCCGGACGTCCTCTGCGCTGCCACTGGGTGGCCAGACATGCTGACCATTAACCCAGGTATGGGCAATATTGCGGTCATCGCCCAATGTCATCAGGACGAACAGTCGCGCCCAGATATCCTCACTGTTGTGATACCGTAATTGTTGTAATGCAGAAACGGCCGGATCCAGCACGACAAAATCCGCTTCTTTATCGGCGTTGAAATTGCCGATGACATGGGCGAGATCGAGCGCATGCGCGCCGCCAAGAGTGGCATGGTAAAACGCTTCGCAAACATGCAGCCGATATCCGCGGAGCTGGCTTACTTTGTAGGCTTCCGCCAGCGTTTGCAACATATTGAATGTCGTACCGGCGCCGACATCGGTACCGATGCCGAGTTTTACCCCCTTCTGCCAGCAACGTTGCACATCAAATAACCCACTGCCGAGAAACAGATTGGATGTTGGACAAAAGGCGATGGACGAATCAGTCTGATGCAGGCAATCCCATTCGCCATCTTCCAGATGGAGACAATGTGCAAACACGCTGCGCCGACCGGTTAACTGGTACTGGTGATAGACATCAAGGTACCCTGTGTGTTCAGGGAATAAGGTTTTGACCCAGGCGATTTCCTGATGATTTTCGCTCAGATGCGTATGGACCCAGACATCCGGGTACTCCTGGCGTAATTGACGAACTTTATCCAGTAATTCAGGCGATGATGTGGGGGCGAAACGCGGGGTTAAAGCGTAGTTAAGCCGTCCGCGGTGGTGCCAGCGATCGATCAATTTCCGCGTCTGATGATAGCTTTCTTCCGCTGTTTCCGTGAGATAGTCCGGCGCATTGCGATCCATCATCACTTTACCGGCAATCAACCGCATGCCGATGCGCTCCGCCGCGCTGAACAATGCCTCTACGGATTGCGGATGCACTGTGGCAAACACCAGTGCTGTCGTAGTGCCATTGCTCAGCAATTGTTGTAAAAAAAACGCCGACATGCTTGCCGCATGTTCCGGGTTGTCGTACTGGCTTTCCACCGGGAAAGTATAATATTGCAGCCATTCAAGAAGTTGCTCGCCAAACGCCCCGATCATTTCGGTTTGCGGGTAATGAATGTGAGTATCAATAAACCCCGGCACGATCAGTTTGCCGCGATAATCGATTACCTGATGTTCATCGGTAATTTGTTTACACCCCGCTTCCCAGTATTGCAGGCTTCGAATACGACCATGTTCAATCAGCAGGCAGCCATCTTCAATATAACGAACGTAATCGGCTAATTGCGCCGCTGTTTCTGCCGTTGCGGTAATGTCAAAAAAACTGCCGCGAATGGCGTATGTTGACCTCATTGACATGATGACTCCTGTTTTGGCTAAAGCATTAAGTACGGCGTTATTTAACCTGGTGCTAAGGGAAGTTATCGGAAGCATAAGCCTATGACATAACAAAGCAATATTCACGCATTTACCGGATGAATAGCGCTACACAGCCTGATAATGAAATGCTAAGGTGTTTCAAACTGAAGGTATTTAAGGAACCGTAAAATGATTATTTTTGTTACCGGCGCCACGGCCGGTTTTGGCCAAAGTATCACCCGGCGCTTCGTGGCCGCCGGTCACCAGGTGATTGCCACCGGACGTCGCGCAGAACGTCTGCAAACGCTGAAAGCGGAACTGGGCGACAATCTCTATACGCTGCAATTTGATGTGCGAGATCGTGCCGCGATTGATAAAGCCCTGAGTCAGTTACCCGCCGCATGGCGTGATATCGATGTGCTGGTCAATAATGCCGGGTTGGCACTGGGTATTGAGCCCGCGTATAAAGCCAGTATCGAAGATTGGGAAAACATGATCGATACCAATAACAAAGGCCTGGTTTATATGACGCGGGCAGTGTTACCCGCCATGGTGGATCGCAACATCGGTCATATCATCAATATCGGTTCCATCGCCGGTCGCTGGCCTTATGCCGGTGGAAATGTCTATGGCGCAACGAAGGCGTTTGTTCGCCAGTTTAGCCTCAATTTGCGCACTGATCTGCATGGCACCGCACTCCGCGTCACCGATATTGAACCCGGATTGGTCGGTGGCACGGAGTTTTCCAGTGTACGCTTTAAAGGTGATGATGATAAAGCTGAGCGGGTTTATCAGGACACTGAGGCGCTCACCGCAGACGATGTCAGTGAAGCGGTTTACTGGGTTGCCACGCTGCCGAAACATGTCAACATTACGACGCTTGAAATGATGCCGGTGAGCCAGACCACGGCCGGATTAAGCGTGTATAAACACCCGGTGACGCCCCACAATTAACCGTCGCATTTATTGCCGCTATAACTGAACGAAGGCGCAGCCTGGAGTCACTGCGTCTTTCGTCGTGACAATCATGCCCTTCCCCAGCCGATAACCATGATAACCATGCCGCAACAGGCGATCAGCGCGCCAGTCCAGTCCCAGACGGTAAGTTTTATCCCCTCGACGAAACGCAACCATAACAGTGCCGTCATAACATATACCCCGCCATAAGCGGCGTAGACTCGCCCACTGGCGGCAGGATGCAGTGTCAGTAGCCAGACAAAGGCCGCCAGACTCATCGCCGCGGGAATCAACAAAAACAGGGACGCGCCCTTCTTTAGCCATAACCAGGGTAAAAAACAACCGATAATTTCCGCCAGTGCGGTAAGAAAAAATAGCAAGGTCGTTTTGATTATCATGCAGGTTCTCTCAAAAAGTGAAACAAACCGTTCAGGCGGCTGGTGAGTAAAACAATGGCAATGATATAATAAAGCAGAGTATACCCGTGAACTTTCACATTAGGGCAGTATTCGCGGTGTTGGATGCCGCTTTGCTGCATCGGAAAAATACGGTAAAAGCGGCCATGCGTTACTGGATTTAACCTTAAGGAATTTATGATGAAATCTCTATACAGACCCCAACTATCCGCCTTGTTGTCTTTGGCATTAATGAGTGGCATGTTAGCGATTCCTCCCGCAGTAATGGCGAAAACTGATCGGGTCATTATTGAAAGTGGCAACAATGCCATGAGTAATGAAGAAGCGCGTCAAAACAAAGAACAGTGGGATGACACTCGCATGCTGCGTAATAAAGTGAATACCCGGGTGGAAAAAGAGTTCGATAAAAGTGACCGGGCATTTGATACGCGAGATGCTTGTGAGAAAAGTTACAATGTTAATGTTTATTGGGAAGCGAATACCTTACGCTGCCTCGATCGCCGTACCGGTCGGCCGGTCACCCCTTGATTTTCGGTACCTGCTATAGTTATGGCTGGTTTTTAGCAAAAGGATGATGTGATGAAAAAGACACTGTGGATATTGACAGTACTGGCGTTTGCCGTGCCAATGGCTGTACAGGCATCCTGTGAAACCGTTAAGGCGGATATCAGTAAAAAAATCATCAATAATGGTGTGCCGGAATCCGGTTTTACACTTGATATAGTGCCAAATGATCAATCAGCGCAGAGCGGTGGTCAGGTAGTTGGTCATTGTGAGAATGACACGCAGAAAATCGTCTATAAACGCACCGGGAGCGAAAGCGAAACGCAGGTTCCGGCGGATGCTGGCACAACTCACGACTCGCCTGCTCAATAATCTACACGGGGTGAACCATTTTCACCCCGTTTATTCCGCTTCAACACCACACGTGACGTTCACTGACCAATAAAGGGCACGCGCCCGTTTATCACAGGCGGGTTAAATCAATATAACTTGCCAGTTCACGTTGTTCTATTTTGGGTAAGTAAGGTAACTGGCCTAAACACGGTGCCGGAAGTTTTTCGCTCAGGACATCAATTATCTCCGCATAATGGGCCAGCCCGGGATTGATCCGATTGGCGACCCAGCCGAGTAAGGGTAAACCATCATTGATAATCGTCTGTGCAGTCAGTAAAGCATGGTTGATGCAACCCAGCTTGATCCCCACCACCATGACCACCGGTAACTGTTCCTGAATAACCCAGTCAGAGAGCGGACGTAAATCGTTCATCAGACAACGCCAGCCACCGGTGCCTTCAATCACCACAACATCTGATTGTTTACGTAGTGTTTGTAAACCGGCACTAAGGCGCGCGTAATTAATGGGTTCTCCGCGATGTGTGCTGATTTCATCCTGCTGAAGCGTAATGGGGTTAATCGCTTCGTAAGGCAAAACAACCGTGGAGGAGGATTGCAGAATTAAGGCATCGCTATTGCGTAAACCGGCTTCCGTTTGCTGGCTACTTTTCGCCACCGGTTTATACCCCACGGCCCGGGGATATTTACCCGCCAGTTTTTGCAGCAAAGCACGTGCGACAACAGTTTTACCGACGGCAGTATCAGTACCAGTGACAAATATACGACTCAACATGGGCGAAACTCCGACAGTCTTACAGTCTGAAATAAAGATTGATGGTTTTGGTCAGGAATTTTAGGTGAGTAGCGCCAGTCGCAGCTTGCGTTAGCGCAAGATTTTGTGCATCAATGCGGAATAACATTAGCCTTGTAACAGTTTTACCAGCAATGCTCCACTGTACATGGCGTTTTTCACTAACGCCGCGCCTGGCATGGTACCGATGTTAAGAAACTGCGTGGGTTCGACGTTAATGTGCGCGCTATACGCCGGCAATGATTGTTGGCGTATACAATAAGTAATCACCGGATAAAGTACCTCCGCTGCACGATTGAGCGGAGAACCAATCAAAATTTTTTGGGGGTTAAACAGGTTTACCATTATCGCCAGGACTCGTCCGACACTGTTGCCTGCCGTGGTTATAATCTCTTTTGCCAGTCGGTCCCCTGCCAGGGCGGCATCACATAACATTTCAACTGTCAGCGGTTGATGATGCAACATTGAATCCATTGTCCCTGACATTCGTCGCTGCGCCAATTCCAGCAGGCTATCAATACTGGCTACGGTTTCCAGACAACCATGGTTACCGCAGTAACACTGTTTCCCTTCTGGATCAACCTGCGTATGACCAATCTCAACCAACGAACTACGATCATGGTGCAACAACCGACCACCGGTAATCACGCCGGCCCCCACGTTATGATCAATCACCACCTGGATGACATTATGGGCCCCGCGCGAGGCGCCAAACAGCGACTCTGCAATCGTCCATGCACAAATATCATGTTGAATATAGACCGGGAGTCCCGTTCGGCTGCTCAGCTCCGGCCCCAGCGGCATATCGTTAACATTATAAAAAGGCATGCGATGCACAATCCCTTTTTCAGTATTGATAATACCCGGAAGAGTAATGGCAATCGCCGTCAGGCGTTCGAGTTTACTTTGGTGGCGAACGAAAAACTGATCAATTTCACGAATTATGCAGGTGAGTAAGCCTTCACGACTTTGCGCGGGTAATGGCCGGTCATCTTCGGCCACCAGTTTACTGCTAAGGTCACGCAATGCGAGAGTTATGCCGCCGTTACTGATACGCACCGAAAGGAAGTGCCAGGACGCGGTATCTAACATCAGGCCAATGGCCGGTCGTCCCCGGCTGCCCGCTTCCTGGTATTCAGTTTCCTGCACCAGGTGAGCTTCCAGCATTTCCCGGACAATTTTAGTAATGCTGGCGGGGGCGAGGTGAGCCAGTTTTGAGAGTTCAATGCGTGAAATCGGACCAAACTGATCTATCAGGCGATATACTGCGCCAGCATTTGTCTGTTTGATCTGGTCAATGTGGCCAGGTTGACTGCCTGCTATTACCACGACAACTCCCACTCCCGCTTATTTTCGCGCTTCTAAATAAACCCACTTCGGTTATGGTGGAGTAGTAATTAAGTGCCGTCAACTATTTGATTCGATATGTGATTTACCGCACACAAAACATCAGAATGCGCGGGAAAAAGAAGCAATCATGGCATCGGTTGTCTGACCAGTAGTAACGCCATCATCTGGTGTATGAGTGCGCTCACTTCACGTTGTTTCGACCAGACCAGCCAGACTTCAGAGATAGCATCATCCTCCTGCAAAGGAACCCAGCGGACATCTGCCAGGCGCGCCCGGCGAAAAGATGCCGGTAAGATGGAAATACCAAGTCCGGTTGAGACCAGACCAAGGATCGTCATGGCTTCCCCCACTTCCTGGGTAATGTATGGCTGTACCTGATAACGTTGTAGAAGCGCAAGAATATCGCCATACAGGGCGGTGCCAACATGCGCGTCAAAAAATACAAACGGTTCCTGCGCCAACGTTTGGATCGATATCCGGGATTGGCTGGCCAGTGGATGTGCCCGATGCATCACCGCATACAGTGGTTCACGCAACAACAGTTGATAATCAAGGGATTCAGGCAGGGGTGTATTGCGCATGACACCCAGGTCGAGACGTCCGTCATTTAGCGGTTCCAGTTGCTGGCGTGTATTGAGCTCCTGCATTTGAATGTGGACGTCTGGGTAACGCTGGCGAAAAGTGAATAAGGCATCAGAAACAGCGGCGATAAACGGTGCTGAAGAGGTAAAACCGATACGAAGCTCACCGGTGTCTCCCTGGTGTAAACGTGCCGCCCGATCGGTCGCCTGTCCGACACTCAACAAAATGGCGCGGGCATCCAGCAGAAACTGCTTTCCGGCGGCGGTTAACTGTACGCTGCGATTGGTGCGAGCAAATAATCGCGCCCCGATTTCTTTTTCCAGTATTTGAATTTGTTGGCTTAACGGCGGCTGAGAAATGCTGAGCCGCAGCGCGGCTCGGCCAAAATGAAGCTCTTCGGCAACTGCAACAAAGTAACGTAGATGGCGCAACTCAATATTCATATTTTAAAAGTATCATTTGAGACTATTAATCTATTAGACATCATAATACAGCTTACTTAAAGTTAACGAATTGAAATTATGTACTTAAGGACCCGCAGTGAATCGCTCATCACAGGCCGTTACGCTGGAAAACAGCGACGTTGAACGTGCCTCAGTTTCAGTCGCTGATAAACATCTTTATATCAAACGTGGTACCCCGCAGTTTATGCGCGTCACCCTGGCGTTGTTTTCCGCTGGTCTGGCGACATTCGCTTTGCTGTATTGTGTGCAGCCGCTGCTGCCGGTGTTATCACAACAGTTTGGCGTTTCGCCAGCGGAAAGCAGTATTTCATTATCTGTCGCCACCGGGCTGATGGCGCTTGGTCTGTTGTTCACCGGGCCACTTTCTGATGCGATCGGACGTAAACCCGTGATGGTGACCGCATTATTGCTTGCCGCTATTTGTACGGTGTTGTCCTCTATGATGACCAGTTGGCACGGCATATTATTGATGCGCGCATTAACGGGCCTGTCTTTGAGCGGTGTTGCTGCAGTGGGAATGACTTACCTGAGTGAAGAGATTCATCCCAGTATGATCGCCTTCTCCATGGGATTATACATCAGCGGAAATTCAATTGGCGGTATGAGTGGACGCCTGATCAGCGGCGTGCTGACTGATCTATTTTCCTGGCGTGTGGCAATTGCTTTTATTGGTTGCTTTTCGCTGGCCTCCGCGCTGATGTTCTGGAAAATCTTGCCGGCTTCGCGCCATTTTCGACCGGCATCGCTGCGGCCTCGTAGTTTATTAATTAATTTTCGTCTGCACTGGCGCGATGAGGGTTTGCCTCTGTTGTTCGCCGAAGGTTTTTTGCTGATGGGCGCTTTTGTCACGCTGTTTAATTATATTGGTTACCGTTTAATGAGCGGGCCCTGGTTTTACAGCCAGGCGGTCGTGGGGTTACTGTCTGTCTCTTATCTGACCGGTTCCTGGAGCTCACCGAAAGCTGGCGCGATGACGGCGCGCTTTGGCCGTGGACCGGTATTATTGTTTTCAACGGCGTTGATGCTTATCGGGTTATTGATCATTGCTTTTAATACCCTTTGGCTGATTTTACCTGGCATGATGTTGTTCACCGCGGGCTTTTTTGCCGCGCATTCTGTCGCCAGCGGCTGGATCGGCCCACGCGCCCGGCGCGCCAAAGGTCAGGCGTCGTCCCTTTATCTGTTCAGTTATTATGTCGGATCCAGTGTCGCGGGAACGCTGGGAGGCGTATTCTGGCACCGTTTTGGCTGGCTGGGGATTACTGTTTTTATTACTGCTTTATTAGTGCTTGCGTTGCTGGTTGCCACGCGCCTGCATGGCAAAAGGTTGTAATGCTGCTGGCTTACCGCCAGTCATTGCCGGTAAGCCAGACGTTGATAACAATTATTGCTTCATACTGCCGACCATATCTTCCGGACGCACCCAGGCATCAAATTCCGTTTCAGTCAGATAGCCGAGTTTCAGCGCGGAGGCTTTTAGCGTCAGTCCCTCTTTATGCGCTTTTTTAGCAATTTCCGCTGCTTTGTCATAACCGATATGGGTGTTTAGTGCGGTAACCAGCATCAGCGATTCATTCAGCAACTGGGTGATACGCTCCCGATTTGGCGCAATACCCGTCGCACAATGGTGATTAAAGCTGTCGATACCATCAGCCAGTAGCCGGACGGATTGCAGGAAATTATGGATGATCATCGGGCGATAAACGTTCAACTCAAAGTTACCGGACGCGCCCCCGATATTGACCGCCACATCATTGCCAATGACCTGGCAGCACAGCATGGTCATCGCCTCACACTGCGTCGGATTCACTTTACCTGGCATGATTGAACTGCCGGGCTCATTTTCCGGAATCGCAATTTCGCCAATGCCGCAACGCGGGCCGGAAGAGAGCCAGCGCACATCGTTAGCGATTTTCATCAGGGACGCAGCCAGTCCTTTCAGTGCGCCATGAGCATGAACCAATGCGTCGCAGGTTGCCAGTGCTTCAAATTTATTGGGTGCGGTTACAAAGGGTTGTGCGGTGAGTTCGGCCAGCCGCTTCGCCACGCGCACTGCGTACTCAGGGTGGGTATTTAGCCCGGTCCCGACTGCCGTACCGCCAAGCGCCAGTTCCGCCACATGAGGGATACTCTGTTCAATATGCTTCAGGCTATGTTCCAGCATCGCAACCCAGCCAGAGATTTCCTGGCCCAGCGTCAGCGGTGTGGCGTCCTGCAGATGGGTACGGCCAATTTTGACGATATCTTTAAACGCCACAGCTTTTTCATTCAGCGTATTTTTTAAGGTGATCAGTTGCGGAATGAGGTGCTCACGTAGCGCAATCACCGCAGCAACATGCATAGCGGTAGGAAAGACATCATTCGAGCTTTGACTTTTATTCACATCATCATTCGGATGCACCAGCCGGGACATACCACGTTCGCCACCCAGAATTTCACTCGCACGGTTAGCCAGCACTTCATTCATATTCATGTTGGTTTGCGTCCCGGAACCGGTTTGCCAGATCGCAAGAGGAAACTCATTGATATGCTTGTCCGCGAGGACTTCATCGGCGGCGGAAATAATCGCCTCCGCGCGTTGCTGGGGTAACAAACCTAAATCATGGTTAACCTGTGCTGCCGCGCGTTTCGTCAACGCGAGGGCATGCACCAGCGCGGTCGGCATTTTTTCCGTCGAGATACGAAAATGTTCCAGTGAGCGCTGGGTCTGAGCCCCCCAAAGTTTATCAGCCGGTACTTCAATCGATCCCATTGAGTCTTTTTCAATGCGGTTGGCTGCCATTACTTCTCTCCTTTAACATCATCAATATAATTTCACATGGCCTTGTCTGGATCCCTGTCGGGAGGCAAAGCGCGCGCCGCAGTATGGCATAGCATAATTTAACATTATGCGAGCCAGTCGTCTTTATTGCATTTCGTGAGTATAGCGGCGCATTTTCTGCTTTAATAAACCCAGCAACAATGTGTTTAACTCGGGACAAAGCATGAAGAAACTCATTAACACGCTCCAACACTATGCGTGGGGCAGCAAAACTGCGTTGACTAAACGCTACGGGATAGCGAATCCGGACCAACAACCCATGGCGGAATTGTGGATGGGGGCGCATCCAAAGAGCAGTTCTTCCGTCATGATTGCGGACAAGGCACACTCACTACGTGAGGTGATTGCCCAGGATAAAACCCGTTTGCTGGGATCAGCCGTCGCCAACCGCTTTGGCGAACTGCCCTACTTGTTTAAAGTGCTCTGTGCTGATCAACCCCTTTCGATCCAGGTCCATCCGAGTAAAGCGGCGGCGGAAGTCGGTTTTGCCAAAGAGAATGCCGCCGGTATTGCGCTTTCAGCCGCCAATCGTAACTATAAAGATGCTAATCATAAGCCAGAGCTGGTGTATGCTTTAGCGCCTTTTCAGGCGATGAACGGGTTTCGTGCATTGCCTGATATTGCCGCGTTATTACAACCGGTTGTGGCGGCCCATCCGGCTATTGCTCATTTTCTGCGGCAACCCGATAGCGAAAACCTGGCAACATTGTTCGCCAGCCTGCTTTCCATGAGCGGAGAAGCCAAATCACGGGCGTTGGGCGTATTGAAAGCGGCGCTGAATACGCAACATGGCCAACCCTGGGAGACAATTAAAACCATTGCTGCTTTTTATCCTGACGATAATGGCCTGTTCTCGCCGTTGCAGCTTAATGTGATTGAGTTACAACCGGGCGAAGCCATGTTCTTATTTGCCGAAACGCCCCATGCTTATCTCAATGGGGTCGCGCTGGAAGTGATGGCGAACTCAGACAATGTGTTACGTGCCGGTTTAACGCCAAAATACATTGATATTCCTGAGCTACTGGCGAATGTGAAGTTCATCGCTAAACCCTCCGCGGATCTGCTTACCCGGCCTCTGGTCAATGGCAACACGCTGAATTTCCCTGTTCCGGTTGATGATTTCGCATTCTCCATTCATGCCCTGGAAAAACAGCCCGCCACGATTAGCCAGCAGAGTGCCGCGATCCTGTTCTGTATTGAAGGTCAGGCCATCATTCAGCACGATGGCGAACAATTGACGCTGCAGCCCGGAGAGTCTTGTTTTGTGGCAGCGAATGAATCCCCGCTGTACATCAGCGGCAACGGTCGTCTGGCGCGGGTATTTAATCAATTACCTTAAGTGAGCTGACGTCAGCAAGCGCAATTGCTATGATGCTGCCAGCCATTAATCAACGTGCCCAACGGGCGTTTTTTCTTGACCACTTGCCCGGCAAATAACGATGGCCAGTGGAGGATACCGTAAAAAGGACGACAACTCTGATGAAAAAGACAAAGATTGCGATTGGTGTAGTAGTTGCGCTTGGGGTGATTTGGACCGGCACCGCATGGTTTACGGGCAAGCAATTTGAAAACCATATCGATGAACTGGTGCAACAAGCTAATGCGCAACTTAACGAGATCGCCCCGGATAGTCGACTGTCAGTGAGTTACCAGAATTATCAGCGTGGGGTGTTTCATAGCAGTGCTCAATTTGTGATTCAGGCTCGTTCGCAAACCAAAGATAATGCCGTGCTTAAACCCGGACAAAGTCTTGTTTTCAATGAACGCATCGATCACGGCCCCTTTCCCTTTGCGCAGTTAAAGAAATTCAATCTGGTCCCCAGCATGGCATCGGTGCATACCGAACTGGCGAATACGCCGCTGGTGCAAAAGTTGTTTGACCTGACCAATGGCGCATCGATCATTCAAGCTGATACCCGTATCGGCTATCGTGGCGCCTCCGTTTCCAGTATCACGTTGCTCCCGGTTGATTTTCAGAATACGCCACAGGGAGAGCACTATGTGTGGAGTGGCGGTACGCTGGATATTGACAGCGATGCTGACGGTGATCAGGTGAAATTTGCCAGTGATATCAAGACAATTTCCCTGAGCAGTAAGAATGAAGACAATATGCCCGTATTGTTTAACTTCGATGGGTTCAAACTTTCCGGCAAAACCCACCTGAGCACACAAGGCGTACGGGTTGGCGATCAGTCCATGACGTTGAAATCGATGACAGCCAGCGCGAATGGTCAGGATATGCTGGCACTGGAAGGGGTAAATGTTGCCTCGACGTTCGACGCTAACGATCCAACGATCTCCGGTAAAATTAATATTGCGCTTAATAATCTGAAACTACAGCAACAATCTTTCGGTCAGGGCGCACTTTCCGTGACGTTGTCACACTTTGATGGCCAGGCGCTGAAGACTTTTTCTGAAAATTACAACAATCAGATGATTTCTCTGCTTAATCAACCCGGTATGTCAGATGACTCTGAGCGTTATCAGGAAGGTGTCCGTCAAATTCTTACCACCAATTTACCGGGTTTATTGAAAGGCAATCCAGAACTTACTATCGCCCCGTTGAGCTGGAAGAACGATAAAGGTGAAAGTACCTTTAACCTGACGGTTCATTTTAATGATCCGGGCAGCGTTTCTGGTGATACACCCGGTACGGACATCTCGTTCAGTCGCGTGCTAAAGACACTGGACAGCAAACTGGTGATTAACATGGATATGGCCACTGAAATGATGAAGCATGTGGCGATGATTGAAGGTTATCAGGATGCCGATGCGAATAAACTGGCTGATCAGCAAATCAAAGGCCTGGCGGCGATGGGCCAGATGTTCAAACTGACCACACAGCAGGATGGCAATATCGTTGCCAGCTTACAGTATGCCGCCGACCAGGTAACCATGAATGGTGAAAAGATGACGCTCATGCAGTTCCTGTCACGCTATATGCTTGGTGGCAGCCCTGCCGCAGAGGATGTAACGCCGTGATCCCCCGCCAATAAACATTATGCCGATTCACGTGCTATCAGGGTGGACGGCATAATCACATGCTGGATATCACTGTCGGGCGCGGTCATTCGTTGCAGTAAACGTCTGGCGGCGCAGCGGCCAATTTCACGGGCGCCGCTGGTCACAAATGTCAGCGGTGGGTCCGTTAATGCGGCTTCCGGTACATCGCCAAACCCTACCAGCGCCATCTGTTGATGGTAATAACTTTCCACTGCGCCGTTACCCAGTGAACGTCCGGTATGTTGCAAACCAAAATAGCAGCCGAGCGCCACTGAGGCGTTATGGCAAAGAATGGCTGTAACCGTAGGATGCTGATGGATAAGTTTTTCCGTCAGTTCCGCCGCATCACGTTGATGGCTACCGCATTCGACAATCCACTCGCTACGAAATGGCATACCGTAGTGTAATAAGGTGGAACAATAGCCGCCAATGCGTTCGGCGCGCGTCAGTGAAGACCCGGATCCCCCCAGCCAGGCAATACAGTGATGACCTCGTTTGATCAGGTATTCGGTGGCCATTTTTGCTGCATGCATATTATCCGGACAGACAGAATCAACATCGTCCAGTGTGCTGGCGCGGGAAGCACAAATTAGCGGGATCGCGAATGCGCGGGCTTTTTCGACCAGTTCCGTTGCATTTTCCGCGCCGCCGCCCAGAACGATCCCTTCGACGCCTTGTGCTATCAGTGAATCGAAACAACGCCCCAGGTGCTGTCCATGCTGACCACTTTGGGTCAGAAACAACACCTTCCGATGATTTTCCAGTATTTCACTGAGCCCGGCAGTCATTTCGGCATAAAACGGGTTACAAATATCGCGCACAATCAGCCCTACAACCCCGCTGTCGCCACCACGCAACATTGCCGCAGAGCGATTAGGAATATACCCCAGCGCATCAATGGCCTGGTTGACGCGCATTGAAGTGGCCGATGAGATACGGCCTTTTCCTGACAGCACCAGTGAAACAGTGGTGACAGAGACACCGGCTTTATCGGCAACATCATTGATGGTTATTTTTTTCTGGGGCATGGCGACTCTGATTTAGAAGACTGAAAGATATCCATACCAGAAAATGCTAAGCAGATAAAACGTTATACCTTAAACCCATCAAATAAAACCATAATGTTAAATAAGACTGTGATATGTCGCTCATTATACCCAGGTAAAACGTTTTATCATTATTTTATCTCAGCGGCGGCTGAGCTTTTTTTTGCCAGGAGAACGTATGTCAACCACCCCCCAAAAAATCTCGGTATGGGAATTTTTCCAGAGCCTTGGGAAAACATTTATGCTGCCCGTTGCGCTGCTCTCCTTTTGCGGGATCATGCTCGGCATTGGCAGTTCGTTGAGCAGCCACGATGTCATTACGCTAATTCCGCTGCTGGGCAATTCTGTTTTGCAGTTGATCTTTATCTGGATGAGCAAAATCGGTTCCTTCGCATTCAGCTATTTGCCCGTGATGTTTGCCATTGCTATCCCTCTGGGCATGGCGCGTGATAATAAAGGTGTCGCCGCATTTTCCGGTTTTGTCGGTTTTGCGGTAATGAACCTGGCGGTCAATTTTTGGCTCAATGTCAATGGCATTCTGCCTACCACCGATCCTGCGGTACTGAAAGCCAATAATATTCAGAATATCATTGGGATTCAGTCAATTGACACCGGGATACTGGGGGCGGTGATCATCGGTATCATCGTGTTTTATCTGCACGCGCGGTTCCATACCATTCGTCTGCCCGATGCGCTGGCCTTCTTTGGCGGTACCCGTTTTGTTCCGATCATTACAACACTGGTGATGGGGCTGGTGGGTCTGGTGGTGCCGTTGATTTGGCCCTGGTTTGCCGCTGCCATCAGTGGACTCGGCTGGATCATCAACGGTGCGGGCGAATTTGGCCCGATGATCTTTGGTACCGGCGAACGGTTACTGTTGCCCTTTGGCCTGCAACATATTTTGGTGGCGATTATCCGCTTTACCGATGCCGGTGGATCAATGGACGTGTGCGGCCATACTGTTAGCGGCGCGCTGACCATCTTCCAGGCTCAGTTATCTTGTCCAACCTCCGGCGGTTTTGCTGAGAGCGCCACGCGTTTCTTGTCGCAAGGCAAAATGCCGGCTTTTCTTGGTGGGTTACCCGGCGCGGCGCTGGCTATGTATCACTGTGCTCGTGTGGAAAATCGGCAGAAAATCAAAGGACTGTTGATCTCCGGCGTAGTGGCCTGTGTGGTCGGTGGCACCACCGAGCCCATCGAGTTTCTGTTCCTGTTTGTCGCGCCAGTACTCTATCTGATCCACGCGCTATTGACTGGTCTTGGTTTCAGCGTGATGGCGATGTTGGGTGTGACTATCGGTAATACCGACGGCAACGTGATTGATTTCGTGGTATTTGGTATTCTGCATGGGTTGTCAACCAAATGGTATTGGGTACCGGTGGTCGCCGCAATTTGGTTTGTTGGTTACTATCTGATTTTCCGTTTTGCCATCACTCACTTCAATATCAAAACACCGGGTCGTGAGGTGGAAAAGAGTCAGGTTGAGCAAACCCTGAGCGCCGCAGGCTCCGGCAAGTCCGGTTACAATACGCCGGTAATCCTGGCGGCCCTTGGCGGCGCCAGCAATATCACCTCTCTGGATAATTGCCTGACACGCCTGCGTTTGTCGATCGCCGATATGAGTCTGGTCGATGACGCGACATTAAAATCGAATGGTGCGATTGGCGTGGTGCATCTCAACCAGCACAGCCTGCAAGTGGTGTTCGGTCCACAAGTGCAGTCGGTAAAAGATGAAATGTCGCAGTTGATGCATCTGCCTGCCTAATCTCAGGTGGTTTACTGGCGGGGTAACCTGTCCGATGGAAAAGCGAGCCTCACATGTTTAATTTTGATGTCATGGTTGATCGTCACGGCAGTTGGTGTACGCAATGGGATTTTGTCGCTGATCGTTTTGGCCACGCCGACCTGCTCCCGTTCACCATTTCCGATATGGATTTTCCAACCGCGCCAGTCGTTATTGACGCATTGCAGCAACGGGTTAATCACGGTGTTTTCGGCTACAGCCGCTGGCAACATACCGATTTCCTCTCGGCGATTAGCCACTGGTATCAGCAGCGTTTTCAGTTGACGATTGATCAGGGGCAGATTGTTTATGGCCCTTCCGTCATCTATATGGTGGCGCAAATGATTCGTCACTGGTCGGCGCCGGGCGATGGCGTATTGATTCATACGCCGGCGTATGATGCCTTCGCTAAAGTCATTACCGGCAATCAGCGCGAAGTGATAAGCGCTCCGCTGCATCGGCAACATGCGACATGGCATTGCGACATGGCCGCGCTGGAACAGTTACTGGCCAGCGGAAAATGCAAAATTATGCTGTTATGCAGTCCGCACAATCCAACGGGAAAAGTTTGGCAGCGTGATGAACTGGAACAGATGGCGGAATTGTGCCAACGCCATCAGGTCAGGGTTATCAGTGACGAGATCCACATGGATATGGTGATGGGCCAGGCGCGGCATACGCCATGGCAGGTGGTGGCTCGTGATCGCTGGGCGTTGTTCACCTCGGCATCGAAAAGTTTCAATATTCCTGCACTCACCGGCGCCTATGGTTTTATCAGTGATGAAGGCGACCGCGCGCACTGGTTTCAGACGTTGAAAAATGCTGATGGCTTGTCATCACCTGCAGTTATGGCTGTCGCGGCGCACATTGCCGCTTATCGTCACGGTGCCGACTGGCTGGATGCGTTACGTGATTACCTGCAGGCAAATTTGTTGTATGTCGCGGACCGTTTGCAACAAGCCTTCCCGGTTCTGAACTGGCAACCGCCACAGGCAACCTATCTGGCGTGGATAGACCTGACTGCACTGGCGATAGATGACCTTCAATTGCAACAGGCGCTGATTGAGGAACAAAAAGTAGCCATTATGCCGGGTTATACCTATGGTGAAGCCGGACGTGGTTTTCTGCGCCTGAATGTGGGGTGTCCGCGTAGCAAGCTGGAAGACGGAATGAACCGACTGATTGCCGGCATAAACCGTCTGCGCTAACGCCGGGTAAGGCATGCCCGCGCTGATTTATCTGGCGTGAGCCATCCACATGCACAATTTTTCTCGTAAAGTGACGTCGATTGTTTTTATACTACTGTGCACTTTACCTGGAACAACACGACGAGTGCGACATGATTGATCCACGTCTTCCCCTCACTGACATTCATCGTCATCTTGATGGCAATATCCGCGCGCAAACCATCCTTGAGTTAAGCCGTGAGTTTAATCTCAGCTTACCGGCAACCACGCTGGAAGCACTACGCCCTCATGTGCAGGTGATGGAAACGCAACCCGATTTAGTCAGCTTTCTGCAAAAACTTGACTGGGGCGTTAAGGTGTTAGCATCACTCGACGCCTGCCGTCGGGTGGCAAAAGAAAATGTTGAAGATGCCGTGCGCGCGGGTCTCCATTATGTTGAACTGCGTTTCTCTCCCGGTTATATGGCGATGTCGCACCAGTTACCGCTGGCAGGGGTTGTGGAAGCCGTGATTGATGGCATTCGCGCGGGTTGCCAGCAACAGAATATTGTTGTCCGGCTAACGGGGATAATGAGTCGTACATTTGGTGATACCGCCTGCCAACGGGAACTTGACAGTCTACTTCTTCACCGCGACAGCATCACCGCGATTGATCTTGCCGGCGATGAGCGGGGCTTTCCCGGCAACAACTTCATCGCGCATTTCAGACGTGCGCGTGATGCCGGTTTCCGCATCACGGTGCATGCAGGAGAAGCCGCAGGCGCAGACAGCATCTGGCAGGCGATTCGTGAATTGGGCGCTGAACGTATCGGCCATGGCGTTAACGCCATAACCGACCCGGCGCTAATGGATTTTCTCGCGGCAGAGCAAATCGGCATTGAATCTTGTCTGACATCCAACCTGCAAACCAGCACCGTCGCTGCCCTTGCTCACCATCCGCTGGCCCGCTTTCTGGATCACGGGATTCTCGCCACGATCAATACCGATGACCCGGCAGTTCAGGGCATTGAAATTGAACACGAATACCACGTTGCCGCACCGCAAGCCGGTTTAACCGCGGAACAAGCGCGAACGGCGCAGAAAAACGGTTTGACGATTGCCTTCTTAAGTGAAGAAGAGAAGCGCCAAATTCAGGCAATGGTGACGGCCTGAGCAGCATCAAGGCCTGGGCTACGCGATGTGCGGCCGTAATGATATGCCTAATCCCGCAGCACCCGGCCGTTGACTCAATCCATTTTCTGGCCGGGGGAAACGGTTCTCAATCATTTGCCAGAAGGCGGGTGTTTCATCAAACTGATGTTCCAGTTGTTCAATGTTTTCACTGACTGCGCAGGCGATAAGGCTGGCGGCATGAGACACCGGCCCGCCAGGGTTATGCGGCGCACACCCTACCCCATAACCAGCCGACATTTCAGCGATTCTAATCACTGCGCTGATGCCACCTGCGTATTTTACATCCGGCATAACCACATCATATACACCCGCAACCAACCAGGGAATAACATCGCTGGGATCAGTCAGTTCTTCCAGTCCGGCAAGTCGCATACCATAATTATTCGCCGTATGACGTAACTTTTTCAATGCCGGGATATTTTCAGGCGTTTCCGGCAGTGGGCATTCAAACCAGCTTACGCCCAGTTGGGACAGGGCGACAATAACCCCCTGTGCGCTATCGGGATCCAGTCGCCAGTGGCAGTCAACATAAAGCTCCGTCTCGGCTGCTACCACACTATGAAGTGCGGCCACCCGCGCCAATCCTTGCTCTATCAATTGTCGCCCCAATGCAGTACAACTATTTTCCGGGGTTAAGCCATCAAATGGCGCTATTTTTATCCGCCGGAACCCGGCAGCGACCGCTTTTCCTCCCGCGCGCGTAAAACCAACGTCTGAACGGTCAACAATGCTACGATTAATGTTCGCGTACAGCGGAATTTGTTCGCGCAATTCCTTTGCCATCAGTGTGGCGACATTGCAGCCCAGACGTTTACCTTGAATATCCCACAGAGCCTGTTCCAGCGCGCTGCCAATCGCAGCCTGAGCGACAGAATGAGGCTTAACCGCCAGATAATCCGTTAATTTCGCCGCATGCTGAGCGCACAATTCTGCTCGAGGCGTCGCTCTCATTTATTGGCCTTGGCATCCAACCTCCTGCGGCCTCATGGGGAACTCTGCTCAGCAGCAGCCGTGACTATATGGTGGTATCGCCCTGTTATGCCATTGTTCCGGGGCTGTTGTTGTTGCTGTTGGTTCTGGGGCTTAATCAACTGGGTGATGCGTTGCAAAAGGCGATGAAAGGATTTAGCTGAAAGGCGGAACACCATTATCCCCGCACTTCAGCGCGGGTCGATTAAATCAATCACGACCGACAGGATCTCATCCATAATGTGCGACGCCACTTTCGTCGTGTAACTGGCCTTTCTTGCCGTCAGGTCGAGGGATCGTAGCTGGTAGCACAGCGCAACGCCGGTCACTTTGCCCGTATCAGTACTATCGCCGTCCAGATATACCGTGACGGCCTGTGAGCGCGCTGCCCCGCCACCGCTGGTGACGGGTATGCAGACAGCCGTACCCAGCGCGGCAACCAGTTCCCGTGGTGAAATAACCAGATAATAGTGTGGCCCTTTAAACTCTCGGCCTTCAACGGGGTCGCCGTTGACGTGCCAGATTTCGCCTTTCTGCGGCACCCTGCGCGACACCATCAAATGGCCTCTCTGCCCTGCGGGGTATCATTCATCTCGTCGCTGAGCGCGTCATTGAATACGCGGATTTCATTTTCATCAATACCCGCCAGCAGTTGCGCCATCGTTCTGCGCCCACGCGCTACGCGTCCGGATGGCCTGATGCTGACAGCTTCGCCGTCAGCCGTAACGTCCAGCACAGTTCCCACACGCCAGCCGGCCCTGGCAGCAATATCGCTGGGAATGGTCAGCACGACTGCGCCACCTTGCTGTCTGAGTTTCGTTAATGACATAATGCCTCCTGTGTGTAACTTAGTCACACGCACTATAGCACGATGTGCCACAAAGTCACACTTACTGAGCGATTCGAGCGTCTGCTGTGCAGTGAATTACACGTTCCATGGATGCAGTGCGCCCTCTGCACGTCAGTGTTGGCGCTGAGGGCGCAGCAAAATAATCATTCCACACTGCGGACTAACCCCAGTATCACCGCCCCTGTTGTGCAAACTCAAGGGCGGCGGTAATCATCGCCTCGAGAGATAACTGTCATTGCCGGGCTTTTTGCGCCTCCCAGCGCCAGGGCGGTAGCTGCATTGCGTCAGTTCCATTTGCAGCGCATGAATGCCCTCGGCGGGTCGGGCGTAATGCCGGGTGATGTATCCGCCGATATAGCGGCCATTTTCAATCATGCTGTAGGGTGTGGCGGCACCCGCAATGGTCGCCACTCGCTGCTGCAAGGCTGGAGAGCAACTATTGCCGTTATTGGTGCCGATGTTGAACGTCGGCAGTTCGCCATCAAAAAACTGCGGCAATACTGAACGGATGGAGTGGGCGTCCCATAATACCACGCGGTGAAATGTTGCTTTCAGGCGCTGCAGTTCCCGGGCAAGCTGGTCGTGCCAGGGCTGCCAGTATTGGTAGCGGCGTTGTTCAATTTCGCGGGCAGAAGGCGCGGCGCCGGGCTGATAGACCGGTCCGCCATCAAACCGGGTGTCGGTACACAATCCGGTGGTCGCCTGGCCGGGATAAAGGCTGGCTCCGTCCGGTGGACGATTAAGATCGATCAGATAACGTGAGCAAGTGGCCTGCAGCCACGAGGCTCCCATCGCTCTGGCGAACGCGTAAAGTTGTTCGATGTGCCAGTCAGTGTCGGGAACCCCCTGAGCCTCAGGCGTGAGACGCGCTTTCGCCTCGTCAGGTAGCCAGGTTCCGGTGTGGGGCATAGTGATAAACAAAGGGGCTGTGCCCTGATGAAATATAAACGGTGCTGGCGATGTCTTCATGATCGTTTCCCGCTCAACGTTATTGCAATAATTGCTGGCGCACGGCAGCAAACGCCGCCAGCGTCGAGGACGGCTGTTGCTGCTGGCAATCAATGCGTAATTGACCACCCGCCCACACCCGCTGGATAGCGGAACTGCGCGAGCTGCCAAACAGATGTCCAGCCAACACAGTGTTTTCCGGCAATAGCGCCAGTGCGGCATGCCTGGCATCCAGTTCAACCATATCGGCGCTTTGTCCTTCAGCGATACCCGCCACCGCGCGACCGTTGGCCTGGGCACCTCCCTGGAGTGCGCCGAGGTATAGCGCGGTGGCGGTATCGTTATATTGAGCGTCGGCGCAGACATTGCGTTGACGAAACTGCAAACGTTGGGAATATTCGAGCATCAGCAACTCTTCGGCAGCACTGACCGCAATGTGGCTGTCGGAGCCAATGCCCCAGTGGCCGCCGGCCTGGCGCCAGCGCGGGAAGTCGAACAGACCATCACCCAGATTGGCCTCAGTAAGCGGGCACAAACCCGCCACCGCCCCACTTGCGGCGGCGCGCTGATACTCCTGCGCCGTCATATGAGTGGCATGAATAAGGCACCAGCGCGGATCGACAGGTTGATGTTCCATCAACCATTCAACCGGGCGCAGACCGCTCCAGGCCAGACAATCCTCCACTTCTTTAATTTGCTCAGCAACGTGGATATGGATTGGCGCCGTGTTGTCCATCCGGGCGATGCCGCTCAGCACCCTGCTCAGAGCCTCGCCTGAGATAGCACGTAGCGAGTGCGGGGCCACTCCCAGGCGCATCCGCGGCTGATCGGCCATCAGCGATTGTATCTGCTGCCACAGCGCCAGAAATTGCTCGGTACTGTTGATAAAACGGTATTGCTTCGCTTCCGGCGCCTGACCACCGAAACCACCGTCCTGATAACAGACCGGTAGCAGGGTCAGGCCGATGCCGGTGTTGCGGGCGGCGTTAATCAGGCTCAGGCTCAATGTTGCTGGATCGGCATAAGGGGCGCCGCCCGGTTGATGATGCACATAGTGGAATTCACACACTGAGGTATAACCCGCTGCCAGCATTTCGCTATACAGCCAGGTGGCGATAACCTCCAACTGTTCGGGCGAAATTTTTGCCGCAAAAGCGTACATCAGGTTACGCCAACTCCAGAAACTGTCCTGCTGTTGCTGTCGGTATTCAGTCAGCCCGCTAAACGCACGCTGAAACGCATGGGAATGCAAGTTAGTCATTCCTGGCAGCAACCAGCCCGCCTCCGCAACCTCGGCGGGCCGACAGGTTCCGCGGACGATGCGGCTAATAACGCCGAGTGCATCCCACTCGATCAACACATCACGCTGCCAGCCATCGTTAAGCAGCGCATGCTGAACAAAAAGTTGATTTGCTATCATGGTGATTTACATTACCTGGTCAATTAAAATTTCACGATTGCCGCTCTGTCGCCGCAGATTAGTTACGGGATAAGATCGACTGTAGAAAACGTTGCGTGCGTGGATTGCGTGGCGCGCCAAAAATCTGCTCCGGCGGACCTGATTCGATAATCCCGCCGTCGTCCATCACCACGACCTGATCGGCGACTTCACGCGCAAAGCCCATCTCATGGGTGACAACAATCATGGTCATGCCCTCTTGCGCCAGTAGCTTCATCACTTGCAGCACTTCGCCCACCCGTTCGGGATCCAATGCCGAGGTCGGTTCGTCAAACAGCATGACCGATGGCGACATCGCCAGCGCCCGGGCAATAGCCACCCGCTGTTTCTGTCCGCCGGAAAGGTTATTGGGCATCGCCTGCGCGCGGGTCGCCAGTCCAACTTTTTCCAGCAATTTCATTGCTTGCTGCTGCGCCGCTGATTTGCTCACTTTACGCAGCATAATTGGGGCCACGCAGATGTTTTCCATGACGGATAAATGAGGAAACAGATTGAACGACTGAAAAACCATGCCAACGTCTTTGCGCAGTGCATTGAGCTGAGGTTCAGCCAGTATTTTTCCGTCGCTGATAAGCCGCTGTCCGCACAAGGTAACATCGCCTTCTTCGGGATGTTCCAGCCCATTGCAACAGCGCAGAAAAGTGCTTTTCCCCGAGCCACTGGGACCGATGATCACCACCACCTGGCCGGGGAAAACGTCAAAATCAATCCCCTGCAGTACCGTGTGGGCGCCAAAACGCTTGCCCATATTGCGAATTGTGATGAGCGGTGACGTCTCCACAGATTGACAATTAGTCATTATTGCACCCCTCTCCTGTGATGCCGTTGCTCAACATAACGCAGTATCAACACGGAAATGCCTGTCAGGATAAAGTAGATGCCCGCCACCACCAGGTAGGTTTCTACATCGCGGTATGAGTTGCTGATGATGGTGGTTCCGGCCTGCATCACGTCCTGAATGGTGATTAACGAGACCAACGCAGAGTTCTTTATCAGGGCGATAAATTCATTGCCCAGCGACGGGATCATCCGTGCGATCGCCTGTGGCAAGATAATCGTGTACATCGCCTGTCGGCTGGACATGCCCAGTGAGCGCGCTGCCTCGTTTTGTCCACGTTCAATGGAGATAATCGCCCCGCGGACAATCTCGGAAATATAGGCACCAGAATAGAGCCCAAGGCCAATCACGCCACAGAAAAAGGAGGGCAACATCACGCCAAAACGCGGTAAACCGTAATACCAGATAAACAACTGGACCAGCAACGGCGTTCCACGGATCAACGCGACGTAGGCGCTGGAAACCGCATAGATTACGCGGCGGCGCGGATTGAGCCGGGCGATACCGATCAATAGCCCCAGCGAACAACCCACCAACAGCGCGCAAAGGGTAATTTCAATGGTCACCAGCGTACCGCGCAACAGGGCGTCGCCGTTGGCGAATACCGGGGCAAAATTTAAATCCAGATTCATAAAAAAGTCCTGCATCGCGTCATGGTGTGGTATGCCTCGTCAGTCAACAACTGTTGGCTTATTGACCCGCAGAAGGAAACCATTTATCCATTAGTTTCTGGTACTCACCGTTCGCTTTAAGTATCTCAATCGCGTGGTTAATATCATCGCGCAGTTGCGGCTGATTTTTGCCTACCGCAATACCGTACTCTTCCGCCGTTAATGGCTCAGGCAGGATGCGGACCCCGCCTTTGGTACGGGCATACTGGAAGGCGGCGGGTTTACCGGTGACCGCGGCATCGACACGTCCGATACTGACCAGATTAAACATTTGCTGGTTTTTCTCTACTTCCACCACCCGCACTTTCGGCATATTGCTGTGCAGCCAGGCGACTGACTTGGTACCCACTTGCACGCTGACACTTTTATCCGCCAAATCGGCTTGTTTTTTGATGGTGGTATTGTCGTTTTTCACCACGACCACCAGACCACCGGTCAGATAAGGTTTGGTGAAGTTCACCACCTGTTCGCGTTCCGGCGTGATGTAAATGCCGGAAACAGCAATATCCGCTCGTGCGGAGGTCAGGCTGGGGATCAACCCTTTGAAATCGACGCTGGTCCACTGTACTGGTCGATTAAGCTGCTTACCGATTGCCTCTACCAGTTCAATATCGAAGCCACTGAATTTATTGTTGTCGATAAACTCAAGCGGAGGAAATGTGGCATCGGTGACCGCGTTAATCGGCTCGCCAGGTTGTGAAAAAGCCAGGCCTGAGCAACAGGACAAGCCGATGGCAAACAAGCTGTTTAATAAAGTACGGCGGTTAACTTGCATACAGTATTTCCTCAAAAAACGTGGGGCCGCTGCCGGCTACTGGGTTAAATATTGTGTAAACGATGCTGAAGACGTTTTGCTGCCTCGGCGGTTAACATAATCAGTTGCGACTGGTTATCTGCAGCGCGTTGCGAGGGCGCCATCAGGCTCAGTACACCAAGCAGTTTTCCCTTAATAGTGAGCAACGGAAAACTCACGCCCCAGACACCGGCATCTACTTCACTGTCACTGCAGGCGTAACCCTGAACACGAATCGCATCCAACTGTTGTTGGAACGCCGTCCGCTGAACGGGATGCGGAAATTCCAGTAGCAGCGTGTGGTGCAACTCATCATCCGGCAAATGCGCCAGCAGGCATCTGGCGGTAGCACCTACCCGAAGCGGGACACTGCGCCCTTTTTCAAATGAGCAGCGTAATGACTGTTTTGCTTCAATCATACTGATGCAGATAGCCTGACGATTCATGGCGACGGTGACAGCAACAGTCTCCTGAGACTGCTCGGACAGCCAGTGCAAATCCGCTTGTGCATACTGCGACAGCACGGTGGTTTCATTAAACCCCAGCGCCAGTTGCAGGCTTACCGCTCCGGGGGCGTACAGGCTACCGGTCTCCATGACAAATCCCCATTTCCTGAGTAACGCTAACTGACGGTAAAGCGTGCTTTTTGATAATCCGGTTCTTGTAATCAGTTCGGTGGCGCTGACGGGTCGCCCGTATTGGGCAATAACCTTGAGGATCATCAATACCCGCTCCTGGGCGGTGATGCTGGTTTCAGCCACGTCAGACGGAAGATGAGGTGCAGTGGTCATTGATGGATTCCCGCTATCAACAAAGTAAAATGCGCTACAGAGATAAAGCAGGTGTCATGCCAAAATATGGGAATTCAATTCCCGCATTTTGGGAAGTTTATTTTTTTCAAAGGATTAATTCGGGAAAATACAGTAATTCATGTTTAACACAAATAACGCCGGGGTTAGCGGAGTCGTGCCAGCGGGCTAAAGTACACCATCATGATGCGCTTGCACCAAAATGGATCTTGGGGTTTTGGTTGAGTAGACCTACCCAGTCGCCCAGGTAGGCCCCTCCTCAGAACCGGACGTGCGGAACTATCGCATCCGGCTCCCGACAGATCAGTGTCCCCACACATTTTCAGCAAGATTGGAACATTGATCGGGTTTTCCATAACGACGGATAGCCCAGCATTTTCAGAATCAGACCTGGCTTTTCCCATGTCATAGGGCACTGTTGCAAAGTTCGCGATGAGGTAACCTTTTGTCTTATTCAAAGGCCTTAAATTTCAAAAACTCTGCTTACCAGACGCATCTCGCCCAGGGGATCTCCATAATAAAATGCTG
>JAATFO010000046.1 GCA_015655145.1 Enterobacterales bacterium
CAAAGGACGTACCCGCTCGAACAAGGCGATGATCGATCGTCGTGATTTACGTGGCATGGTAAAAGCCCTGAAGCAGGGTGAGGCCGTTTGGTTCGCCCCCGATCAAGATTATGGTCCTAAGGGCAGTGTCTTTGCGCCTTTGTTTGCCGTCCCGCAGGCAGCAACAACCAGTGGCACCTTCATGCTGGCCCGACTGGCGCATCCTGCGATGATCACGGTCGTTCTGATTCGCAAGGAGTGTGGCAAAGGTTATGAACTGGTGATTCAGCCTGAGTTGCAGGATTACCCGCTGGATGATGAAGTTGCCGCTGCAACTTACATGAACAAGGTGATTGAACATGAAATCATGCGCGCACCTAATCAGTATCTATGGCTGCACCGTCGCTTCAAAACGCGCCCTCTGGGAGCGTCCTCTCTTTATTAACAACCGATCAGGTAAGCAAAAGCCCACTTGTTGTATGACGCGTGGGCTTTTTTGTGGTAATCATTCTTACTCTATCAATGGCAAGCGCGTTTACGACTATATGCATGCCACAATAATAAAATTATTTGCACTATTTGTGATCGAATCGACTCGGCCCGCCTCGTTTTGGTGCGAGGTATTAGATAAACTTTCCAGTAACCTTCTGTTATTAACAACTCTTTCTAACAAATTCAGGATGCTGCAAACTTGGCACTTCCTTTGCAGTGTCGTGAATGGCTGACCGCCATGACAGGAAAAATGCACAACAAGGCGTGCTAAACATAACAAAACGATTACGTTACACAGGATGATCTATGAATAAAATGATGCTCTCCACTTTAGTTGCTGCGGCCTCTCTCTTTGCTGTTGCTAATCAGGCGCATGCAGGCACCACGCTGGACGCAATTAAGAAAAAAGGATTTGTGCAGTGTGGTATCAGCGATGGTCTGCCAGGCTTCTCATATGCTGACGCCAACGGCAAATTTACGGGTATCGACGTCGATGTTTGTCGCGCCGCCGCCGCCGCCGTGTTCGGCGACGCTGAAAAAGTAAAATATACGCCGCTGACGGCAAAAGAACGTTTCACCGCTCTGCAGTCAGGCGAGGTCGATATTCTTTCCCGTAACACCACCTGGACATCCGCCCGTGATGGCGGCATGGGTTTTATCTTCGCCGGCGTGAACTATTATGATGGTATTGGCTTCCTGACACATAAAAAAGCAGGCCTGAAAAGCGCGAAAGAGCTGGATGGTGCGACTGTTTGTATCCAGGCGGGTACTGACACTGAGCTGAATGTGGCGGACTTCTTCAAAGCCAACAAGATGCAATATACGCCAGTCACCTTTGACCGCTCTGATGAGTCAGCAAAAGCGCTCGACAGTGGCCGCTGTGATACCCTCTCATCAGATCAGTCCCAGCTCTATGCACTGCGTATCAAGCTTGGAAAACCAGATGAGTTCATTGTGTTGCCTGAAGTCATTTCTAAGGAACCCCTCGGCCCGGTAGTACGCCGTGGTGATGATGACTGGTTTACTATCGTGAAATGGTCCTTCTATGCCATGTTGAATGCAGAAGAAATGGGTATTACCTCAAAAAATGTTGACCAACTGGCCGCAAAACCAACAACCCCTGATATGGCACACCTGCTAGGTGCCGAAGGTGATTTCGGTAAGGACCTGAAACTCAACAATAAATGGGCCTATAACATTATCAAACAAGTGGGTAACTATCAGGAAAGTTTTGATCGTAATGTTGGCAAAGATAGTCCGCTGAAAATCGCTCGTGGTCAAAATGCGCTCTGGAATAAGGGTGGTATCCAGTACGCACCGCCAGTACGTTAATTCCTACCGTTTACCGGGCACCCTTTTTGGTGCCCACGCCAGAATTTTCGTCGCCGAGGTTTTATCATGTCTCAACGCCCAACCGTGAAAAGGGATTTTTCATTTTCTAATCCTACGGTTCGCGCCTGGCTTTACCAGATTGGTGCGGTTATCGCACTACTCGTTATCGTGGGTTATCTTATTCACAATACAGTGATTAACTTAGCCAGCCGAGGGATCACCTCCGGTTTCGGTTTTCTCGAACGGAGTGCCGGGTTTGGTATCGTCCAACATTTGATCGACTATTCAGAAGGTGACACGTATGCACGCGTATTCCTCGTTGGCCTGACCAATACGTTGCTGGTTTCAGTTCTCTGTATCATATTTGCTTCTATTCTGGGCTTTTTTATTGGTCTGGCACGCCTGTCGGATAACTGGCTGTTACGGAAAATAGCCAATATATATATCGAAACTTTCCGCAATATTCCGCCGCTGTTGCAAATTTTCTTCTGGTATTTTGCCGTGTTACGCAATTTACCCGGACCACGCCAGGCGCTCAGCGCCTTTGACATTGCCTTTGTCAGTAACCGCGGGCTCTACATCCCCTGGCCAGGGTATGCATCAGGTACACTCCCTTTTATCGGGGCATTAGTTCTGGCGATTATCGGCATTGTGATACTCTCGCGCTTTAATCGTCGCTACCAAATTAAAACCGGACGATTACGCCGTCTCTGGCCTGCTGCGATTGCGATGCTCGTTGGCTTACCATGTATTGCTTATCTGCTGTTTGGTGCGGCAACACACTGGGATGTGCCTGCATTACATGGCTTCAATTTCCGTGGCGGCTTTGTGCTGATCCCTGAACTGGCAGCACTTACCCTGGCGTTATCGATTTATACCTCCTCATTTATTGCCGAAGTTATTCGCTCAGGTATTCAATCGGTCCCTTATGGTCAACATGAAGCAGCGCGTTCGCTGGGTCTGCCAAATACCGTGACACTGCGACAGGTGATCATTCCGCAAGCAATGCGCGTAATTATCCCCCCGCTTACCAGTCAATACCTCAATATTGTGAAAAACTCATCACTGGCAGCCGCGATTGGCTATCCCGATATGGTATCGCTGTTTGCTGGTACGGTACTTAATCAGACAGGTCAGGCGATCGAAACGATTGCTATTACCATGGCAGTCTACTTAATTATCAGCCTGATAATCTCGCTGTTAATGAACATCTACAACCGCAAGATTGCGCTGGTTGAGCGTTAATAAAAACGGGATTATTATGACTATAACTTCGCATGAAGCGCCACCAGAACCGACCACAGCCCTTTCTCGCGCTATTAGCTGGGCGCGGAAGAACTTATTTTCCAGTTGGTCAAACACTTTACTCACCTTGTTCTGTCTGTGGATTATGTGGAATGTACTGCCATCGGCGCTGAACTGGTTAATCTTTCAGGCTAACTGGTCAGGTTCTACCCGAGCCGATTGCACCAAAGATGGCGCTTGTTGGGTATTTATTCATGCGCGCTTCGGCCAATTTATGTATGGGCTCTATCCGCATGAGTTACGCTGGCGTATCAATCTTGCTCTGGTCATTGGCCTGCTTTCCATTATTCCCATGTTTGTTAAACGAATACGCCATCGTGGACGTTACATCGCCTGCTGGGCCGTGGTTTATCCTCTTCTTGTCTGGCTGCTGCTTTATGGGGGTTACTTTGGTCTGGAGCATGTCGAAACGCGTCAGTGGGGCGGCCTTACACTAACCCTGATCATCGCATCTGTTGGCATTGCCGGGGCATTACCATTAGGTATTTTACTGGCCTTAGGACGCCGTTCCCATATGCCAGTGGTGCGCGCACTTTCCGTGATTTTCATTGAATTCTGGCGCGGCGTTCCCTTGATTACCGTCTTGTTTATGGCCTCGGTAATGTTGCCGCTGTTTATGTCCGAAGGCACTAACATCGATAAACTGATTCGTGCTTTGGTCGGCGTCATTCTTTTTCAGTCAGCCTATGTGGCTGAGGTGGTCCGAGGAGGCTTGCAGGCCTTACCGAAAGGTCAGTATGAAGCAGCGGAATCACTTGCATTAGGTTACTGGAAAACACAAGGGTTGGTCATTCTCCCCCAAGCGCTAAAGCTCACGATCCCAGGCCTGGTAAACACCATCATTGCGCTGTTCAAAGACACCAGTTTGGTGATCATCATCGGTCTGTTTGATCTTTTCAGCAGCGTCCAGCAAGCAACGGTCGATCCCACCTGGCTTGGTATGTCCACCGAAGGCTATGTCTTTGCCGCACTGGTTTATTGGATTTTCTGTTTTAGTATGTCGCGCTATAGCCAGCACCTGGAGAAACGTTTTCACACCGGGCGCACGCCACACTGAGGTTTTAAAATGATACAACCTATAACGAAGTCCGGAGATACCATGATGATTACACTTGAGAACGTGAACAAATGGTATGGGCAATTTCACGTATTAAAAAATATTAACCTGAACGTTAAACCGCGTGAGCGCATTGTCCTCTGCGGTCCTTCCGGCTCAGGTAAATCAACAACGATTCGTTGTATTAATCACCTGGAAGAGCACCAGCAAGGACGTATTATCGTCGATGGTATCCATCTCAATGATGATTTGCGCAATATTGAACGTGTGCGTACAGAAGTCGGTATGGTATTTCAACATTTTAATCTATTCCCTCATTTGACGGTTTTGCAAAACTGTACCCTGGCGCCGACCTGGGTGCGCAAAACAGCAAAGAAAGAAGCCGAGGAACTGGCAATGCACTATCTGCAACGTGTACGCATTGCAGAGCACGCAAATAAGTTTCCTGGTCAGTTATCTGGCGGTCAACAACAGCGAGTGGCCATTGCTCGCTCACTCTGTATGAAGCCCAAAATTATGCTATTTGACGAGCCCACCTCAGCGCTTGATCCCGAAATGGTAAAAGAAGTACTGGATACCATGATTGGTCTGGCGGAATACGGTATGACGATGTTGTGTGTCACGCACGAAATGGGTTTTGCGCGGACCGTCGCTGATCATGTCATTTTTATGGACCGTGGGGAGATTGTCGAACAAGCACCGCCACAAGAGTTTTTCTCTAACCCAAAATCAGAACGTACCCGAGCATTCCTCTCTCAGGTCATTCACTGAGTCACCCGAGGTCTTACTGCGGCATAAGTCTTTTATCGCGGCGAGTGTAGCGTCAAATCGCTATCAACAGCATCACCCGCCATGGGGTCTGTAAGGACCCAGGCTGGCTTTTTATGACGGCTTATTTGCGATAGGATACAGTCTTTCTTACCCCGGGTCAGCTTTTGCCAGGTTTAGGCGGTTTGCGCTCAAAAAAGAAGGCCCTGTGCGTAAGCTCAGGGCCTTCTTTTTTATTTGATGCCTGGCAGTTCCCTACTCTCGCATGGGGAGACCCCACACTACCATCGGCGCTACGGTGTTTCACTTCTGAGTTCGGCATGGGTTCAGGTGGGGCCACCGCGCTAAAGCCACCAGGCAAATTCTTTTGAACCCAAACTCAATATCTAACACTGGTGCTGATACCCAGAGTCGAACTGGGGACCTCACCCTTACCAAGGGTGCGCTCTACCAACTGAGC